>DASWSX010000210.1:0-13542 GCA_036402435.1 Telluria sp.
GAAGATCGAGCTGTCGTCGTCGCAGCAGACCGAAATCAACGAGCCGTACATCGCCATGGCGAACGGCGCGCCGGTCCACCTGAACCTGAAGATGACCCGCGCCAAGCTGGAGTCGCTGGTTGAGGAACTGATCAACGCGACCATCGAGCCATGCCGCATCGCCATCAAGGATGCCGGCGTCAAGGTCTCGGACATCGACGACATCATCCTGGTCGGCGGCATGACCCGCATGCCTAAGGTGCAGGAAAAGGTCAAGGAGTTCTTCGGCAAGGATCCACGCAAGGACGTGAACCCGGACGAAGCCGTTGCGGTTGGCGCGGCGATCCAAGGCTCGGTACTGTCGGGCGAGCGCAAGGACCTGCTGCTGCTGGACGTGACCCCGCTGTCGCTGGGTATCGAAACCCTTGGCGGCGTGATGACCAAGATGATCCACAAGAACACCACGATTCCGACCAAGTTCTCGCAAGTGTTCTCGACCGCCGACGACAACCAGCCTGCGGTGACCATCAAGGTCTTCCAGGGCGAGCGTGAAATCGCGGCCGGCAACAAGGGCCTGGGCGAGTTCAACCTCGAAGGCATCCCGCCAGCATCGCGCGGCACGCCGCAGATCGAAGTGACCTTCGACATCGACGCCAACGGCATCTTGCACGTCGGCGCGAAAGACAAGGCCACCGGCAAGGAAAACAAGATCACCATCAAGGCGAATTCGGGCCTGACGGAAGCTGAAATCCAGAAGATGGTGAAGGACGCCGAGCTGAACGCGGAAGAAGACAAGAAGGTCAAGGAACTGGCGGAATCGCGCAACCAGGCCGACGCCCTGGTGCACTCGACCCGCAAGTCGCTGACCGAATACGGCGACAAGCTCGAAGCCGGCGAGAAGGAAAAGATCGAAGCTGCGATCACCGACCTGGAAGCTTCGCTGAAGTCGGGCGACAAGGCCGAGATCGACGCCAAGGTTGCGGCGCTGTCGACCGCGTCGCAGAAGCTGGGCGAGAAGATGTACGCCGACATGCAGGCACAGCAGGCAGCCGGCGGTGAAGGCGGCGCCGGCGGCCAGCCAGGCGGCGAGCAGCAGAAGGCCGACCAGGACGACGTTGTCGATGCCGACTTCAAGGAAGTCAAAGACGCCAAGTAAAGCAATATAATGGAGGGCGGACGCGAAAGCAGCGTCCGCAAACATGGCCGGGCCGATGACCGATTTTGGTTCGCGGCTCGGTTTTTTTGCAAATGAAGTAAGTTAGCAGATAGACAGCAAGGTGCCCGACAAATGGCAAAGCGTGATTTTTACGAGATCCTAGGGGTCGCCAAGAATGCTTCGGAAGAAGATATTAAGAAGGCCTATCGCAAGCTTGCGATGAAATACCACCCGGACCGCAATCCGGACAGTAAAGAGTCTGAAGAGAAGTTCAAAGAAGTCAAAGAAGCCTACGAGATGCTGACGACGCCGGACAAGCGCGAGGCATACGACCGTTACGGCCACGCAGGCGTCGACCCGAACATGGGTGGCGGCGGCTTTGGCGGCGGCGCCGGCGGTTTCGCCGACAGCTTCGGCGATATTTTCGGCGACATCTTCGGCGGTGGCGCCGGCCGCGGCCGCAGTGCCGGCCCGCAGGTGTACCGCGGCGCCGACCTGCGCTACAACCTCGAGATCACCCTCGAGCAGGCCGCGCACGGCTTCGACACCACGATCCGCGTCCCAAGCTGGGACAAGTGCGACACCTGCCACGGCACTGGCGCCAAGCCAGGCACTTCGCCGACCACCTGCACCACCTGCGCCGGCCACGGCCAGGTACGGATGCAGCAGGGCTTCTTCAGCATCCAGCAGACCTGCCCGAAATGCCACGGCAGCGGCAAGGTGATTACCGACCCGTGCGCGCCATGCGGCGGCCAGGGGCGCATCAAGCGCAACAAGACGCTGGAAGTGAAGATTCCGGCCGGTATCGACAATGGCATGCGCATCCGCTCGTCGGGCAACGGCGAGCCGGGCACCAACGGCGGACCGTCGGGTGACCTGTATGTGGAAATCCACATCAAGCCGCACGCCGTGTTCCAGCGCGAAGGCGACGACCTGCATTGCGAAATGCCGATCTCGTTCGTCAAGGCGACCCTGGGTGGCGAGATTGAAGTGCCGACCCTGTCGGGCAAAGTCTCGTTCACGATTCCTGAAGGCACCCAGTCGGGCAAGACTTTCCGCCTGAAGTCGAAGGGCATCAAGGGCGTGCGTTCCGGTTACGCGGGCGACCTGTTCTGCCACGTGGTGGTCGAAACGCCGGTCAAGCTGACCGACAAGCAGAAAGACCTGCTGCGCGAATTCGAGCGCCTGACGGTGGAAGGCGGCGCCAAGCACAGCCCGCAGAGCAAGGGATGGATGGACAAGGTCAAGGACTTCTTCGAGTAAGAAGCGACTACCGAACCGCTGGCGCCGCAAGGCGGCCGGCGGTTTTTTTACGAGTAAAGGGATTGAGATGAGCGACGATAAAAAAAACCACGGCCTGACGACCGACGAGCTGTTCGAACGTAACCGCACCTGGGCCGCTTCGATGGTTGCCAAGGATGCAGAATTTTTCAGCAACCTCGCTGCGCAGCAGACCCCGGAATACCTGTGGATCGGCTGCTCCGACAGCCGGGTGCCCGCCAATGAATTGCTCGGGATGGCGCCGGGCGAACTGTTCGTGCACCGGAATATCGCCAACGTCGTCGTGCATTCGGACCTGAACTGCCTGAGCGTGCTGCAGTTCGCGATCGACGTGCTGAAGGTTAAGCACATCATCATCTGCGGCCACTACGGCTGCTCGGGCGTGCATGCGGCAATGGTCAACCGCCGGGTCGGCCTGGCGGACAACTGGCTGCGCCACGTCCAGGACGTCAACCAGAAGCATGAAAAGTACCTCGGAGAAGTGCTGCCGACCAGGGAGCGCTCGGATCGGCTGGTGGAGCTGAACGTCGTTGAACAGGTCGTTAACGTCGCGCAAACCACCATCGTGCAGGACGCATGGGAGCGTGGACAGCCGCTCACGATCCACGGCTGGGTATACGGCCTGCAGGATGGCTTGCTGCGCAATCTGGGCATGAACGTCAGCGGCGCCGAGGAGCTGTCCCCGGCGTTTAAATCACTGATGCAGACCTATGAGGGTGGGCCCGGGTGAGCAACGACCTGCACGCCATTCGCGACACAATCCGCACCTTTGTCGAGGAGCGCGACTGGGACCAGTTCCACACGCCAAAGAACCTGGCCTGTGCGCTGTCGGTGGAAGTGGCCGAGCTGCTGGAGCATTTCCAGTGGCTGCAGGCCGGCCAGCGCGAGGAGCTTGGTGAGGCGAAGCTGGAGCAGGTGCGCCATGAGATGGCCGACGTGATGGTCTACCTGGTGCGCATGGCCGACAAGCTCGGCGTGGACCTGGGCGCGGCGGTGATCGAGAAAATGGCGCTCAATCGCGCCAAGTATCCGGCCGACCTGGTACGGGGCGACGCGCGCAAGTACGACGAATACAAACAGAGGGACAATACAACTCCGTAGCGCTGCTGAGCGTATTGCCCGACTGGAGTTCCTGATGAACGAAGCGCAATTAAGTTTTTAAGTTCGTGGGCTTCGATCATTGGACTTACCATTTCGATCATCTCCCTGCTTTACATACGAAGCATCAAAACCAATATCGTAAGGTTCCGCAGGAAACAAAGACTACGCCAATTGTCTGGGGAAATCCTGAGAATTCCAGATGACGCAGTGCCACTATCGCCTGAATCGCGTTCCAAGCTAGTTGCGGGTAAGCGCAACCTGCCAACATCCATATGGTCAAAGTTCACAGCGAAGGGAAAGGCGATCATTAAGGTCCACAAGTTCATCGATGCGGGTCAAATTAGTGAACTGAAGGAAGCAATCAACGATCTGTCGTCGTATTCGGAGGATTTATGAACAAATACGAAAAGCTATTTGACCAGATCGCTACCTTGACGCGATCGAAAGCGTTGACCTGGAAGCAGATAAAACGCCAGGCAAACGCAGACCTGATCTTCAATCCGTCGTCGGTCTTCCGTCAGTTCACGGCGGATCTTCGACGCGGCGATACGATCTACACGTTACTGCTCGTAGAAAAGAAACTTGATGTCCTCGATTGCGACTTCCATTCCGAACGACATATCGCGGAATTGCTTATTGTCGATCAGGAGGGGGAGCTGGTAGCAACATTGACTGATTCGGTCATTAAGCCAACAGACCTACTGCGCCTCGCGGGCATGGTCGAGACGCAAAGCCCCAAGTCTGTTCAGCTGTTCGAACCTTGGGCGTTCTCGACCATCGTCTGACGGCCCGCCTAGCTCAGTATTGTCGCAGAGCAAACGGCGGGGAAGCGAGATGACGAACAGAGCGGCGAATTAATCGCGTGGTACGGTCTGGGTTACTTCTTTACTCCTTGCCGATACCATGTTCGAGTTCATTACTGATTTCCTGTCATCTTCCGGCTATTTCGGCGTATTTATCCTGATGGCGCTGGAAAATGTCTTCCCGCCCATCCCTTCTGAAATGATCATGCCGTTCGCCGGCTTCGTCGTGGCGCGCGGCGACCTCGGCCTCGTCGGCGTACTGCTTGCAGGCACGGCAGGCTCGGTGATCGGGACGCTGCCCTGGTTCTATGCGGGCAAGTTGTACGGACATGACCGCTTGCGCAGGCTGGCGGCGCGGCGTGGACAGTGGCTTACCGTCACGCCCGACGAGATCGACGAATCCCTCGCGACGTTTGAAAAGCACGGCCACAAGGCAGTGCTGCTGGGACGGCTTTTGCCCGCGATCCGTACGCTGATCTCGATCCCTGCGGGTATTGCCGAAATGCGGCTGTTGCCATTCCTCGCGTATTCCACGATCGGCTCGCTGGCATGGTGCAGCCTGCTTACTGGCGCCGGGTTCGCGCTCGAAGCCAACTTCAACGCGGTGGCAAAGTACATCGACCCGGTCTCGAAAACGATCCTGGCGATCCTCCTCAGCACCTACCTCTACCGGCTGGTCACCTTCCGGCCGGCGAAAAACGAGCGGTAGGGCCAGGAGAATTACACGCCGCCCATGCAGATGTACTTGATGACGAGGTAATCGTCCATTCCGTACACGGAGCCTTCGCGCCCGAGCCCTGACTGCTTGACGCCGCCGAACGGCGCGACCTCGTTCGATATCAGGCCTGTATTCACGCCGACCATGCCCGATTCGAGCGCTTCGGCCACGCGCCACACTCGCCCGATGTCGCGCGAGTAGAAATACGCCGCCAGGCCGAACTCGGTGTCATTCGCCATCGCGATCACCTCGTCCTCGGTCTTGAACCGGAACAGCGGCGCCAGCGGCCCGAATGTCTCCTCAGACGCGACCTGCATCGAGGTCGTCACGTCCGCCAGAATGGTCGGCTGGAAGAAGCTGTGCCCCAGTTCGTGCCGCTTGCCGCCCATCATCAGGCGCGCGCCTTTGGACAGGGCGTCAGCGATGTGCTGCTCGACCTTGGCCACGGCCTTTTCCTCGATCAGCGGGCCTTGCGTGACCCCCGCCTCGACGCCATTGCCCACCTTCAGCTTGCCCACTGCGGCGACCAGCTTCTCGGCGAACTTCTCGTAGATGCCGTCCTGCACGTACAGACGGTTGGCGCACACGCAGGTCTGCCCGGCATTGCGGTATTTCGATGCAATTGCCCCTTCGACCGCCGCATCGACATCGGCATCGTCGAACACGATAAACGGAGCATTGCCGCCCAACTCCAGCGACAGCTTCTTGATCGTCGGCGCGCATTGCTGCATCAGGATCCGGCCGACCTGGGTCGAACCGGTGAAGCTCACCTTGCGCACGATCGGGTTACTGGTCATTTCAAGGCCAATGGCCTTGGAGTCGCCCGTAAGGACGCTGAACACGCCTTTAGGCAGTCCGGCGCGCTCGCCCAGCACGGCCAGCGCCAGCGCCGAAAATGGCGTCAGTTCTGCCGGCTTGACCACAATCGGGCAACCCGCGGCCAATGCCGGGCCCACTTTGCGGGTAATCATTGCCGCAGGGAAGTTCCATGGAGTGATGGCCGCGCAGACGCCAATCGGCTCCTTGGTGACGACGATGCGGCGGTCGGGCCACGGCGACTGCAAGGTGTCGCCCGCAACCCGCTTGCCCTCTTCGGCGAACCATTCGATGAACGAGGCCGCGTAGGCGATTTCACCCTTGGACTCGGCCAGCGGCTTGCCCTGTTCGGCGGTCATGATCAGCGCGAGGTCGTCGGCATTGGCCAGCATCAGGTCGTTCCACGCGCGCAGGATGGCGCTGCGCTCCTTGGCGGTCTTCTTGCGCCACGCCGGCCAGGAGGCATTCGCTGCCTCGATCGCGCGCCGGGTTTCGGCCTGGCCCATGTGCGGTACGGTGCCGAGCTTTTCGCCGGTGGCCGGGTTGATCACGTCAATCGTGCTGGCGTCGTCGGCGTCGCACCATTCGCCGTTGATGTAGCTTTGCTGGCGCAGCAGGGAAGGGTCTTTCAGGTTCACCATGGCAATTCCTCAATCATGTTCGATCATTCAGACCTCACATACTAGCCCGTTTTTGAAGTGTCGGCTGAGGGCGCGGCAAGTCTGCCGTCCTGGCAAAAGCAACCCAGGCAATAGCTTGTGTGTTGGCATGATTCGCAGCTTCCCGGTAAGCTCTACATTCGAGCACGGCAATTTTGACGTGGATTAAGAGCTACTCGCCTTCAGCCCGCATAAGATTTAAGATGGCGTGAACGCGGGGTAAAACCGAAAGCCGAGACATCATGCGCCGCCCAATCGTTATCGTTCCAGCCTGCACCCGCGAGATCGGGGACCATCCTTACCATGCGGTGCAGTACAAATATATTGACGCAGTGGTCAAGGGTGCCGGCTGCGCGCCCCTGATCGTGCCTGCGCTCGGTGACGATTTCGACCTTGAGACGGTGCTGGGCAACGCGGACGGCATCATGCTGACCGGCTCGGCATCGAATGTCCACGCCAGCCATTATGCGCAGGATGTGCGCGACCTGGAGCTGCCGCTCGACCCTGCCCGCGACGCCACCACGCTGCCGCTGATCCGCGCCGCCATCAAGCGCGGCGTGCCGATTTTTGCGATCTGCCGCGGCTTCCAGGAAATGAACGTGGCGCTCGGCGGCAGCCTGCACCAGGCGGTGCAGGAAGTGGCCGGCATGATGGACCACCGCGAAAACCCGGACGACTCGCTCGACAACCAGTACGGGCCGAAACATCCGATCGAACTGGTGCCCGGCGGGCTGATGTCGCGCATCATGGGCAGCGCCGACGATATCGTCGTTAACTCGCTGCACGGGCAGGGCATCGACCGCCTCGGCGATGGCATCGTTATCGAAGCCACTGCCCACGATGGACTGGTGGAGGCGTTCTCGGTGCCGTCGGTCGCGTTCGCACTGGCGCTGCAGTGGCATCCTGAATGGCGCCTGCTTGAGAATCCCGATTCGGTGAAGCTGTTCGGTGCATTCGGCCAGGCCTGCCGCGAATACCAGGAACGGCGCCTGGGACTGAAATGATGAATCCTTGCCAGAAATGGGCCGCCTGCCGCGTGCCTTAGCGTCGCTCTCCACCCCGCCGATTCACGCGAGCGCGGCCACTGCTGGCCGGCCGCCCCGAGCAAGACAATAGAGAGAGCATTATGGCAATACGAGAAAACTTCAGTTACACCGATATGGATTTGTGGCTCAATGAAAAGCGAGTCACCGAAATCGAATGCCTGGTCCCCGACCTGACCGGCGTCGCCCGCGGCAAGATCCTGCCGCGCGCGAAATTCACGCAAGACCGCGGCATGCGCATCCCCGAAGCGGTGCTGGGCATGACCGTGACCGGCAACTACCCGGTCAACGACGGCCCGTACGACCGCGCCATTTCGGCCACCGACCGCGACATGATCCTCAAGGCCGACCCGACCACCATCACGATGGTGCCGTGGGCGGCCGACCCGACCGGGCAGGTGATCCACGACTGCTATTTCGCCGACGGCAAGCTGGTCGACTTCGCGCCGCGCACGGTGCTGAGGCGCGTGCTCAAGCTGTACGAGGAGAAGGGCTGGAAGCCGGTGGTCGCTCCCGAACTTGAGTTCTACCTGACCGCGAAGAACATCGACCCCGACCTGCCACTGAAGCCGCCGATCGGCCGCAGCGGCCGGGCCGAGACCAGCCGCCAGGTGTACTCGATCGACGCGGTGAACGAGTTCGACCCGCTGTTCGAGGACATCTACGACTACTGCGAGATGATGAACCTCGACGTCGACACCCTGATCCACGAGATCGGCGCCGGCCAGATGGAGATCAACTTCCTGCACGGCGACCCGTTGGGCCTTGCAGACAAGGTGTTCTACTTCAAGCGCACTTTGCGCGAGGCGGCGCTCAAGCACGACATGTACGCCACCTTCATGGCCAAGCCGATGGCCGGCGAACCGGGTTCGGCGATGCACGTGCACCAGAGCGTGGTCGATGCGAAGACCGGCTGGAATATCTTCAGCAACGAGGACGGCTCATCGTCGCCACTGTTCAAGCACTACATCGGCGGCCTGCAGCGCTACATGCCTTCGGCGATGGCGATCGTCGCGCCGTACGTCAATTCGTACCGCCGCATCGTGCGCCACACCGCCGCGCCGATCAACATCCAGTGGGGCCTGGACAACCGCACGGTGGGTTTCCGCGTGCCGGAATCGGGCGTGCAGGACCGGCGCGTCGAGAACCGCATCATCGGCGCCGACGCCAACCCGTACCTGGCGCTGGCCGTCACGCTGGCCTGTGGCTATCTTGGCATGACCGAGCAGCTCGAGCCGACCACGATGATGGGCGGCAGCGCCTACGACATGCCGTTCGAGCTGCCGCAAGGCCTGCCCGAGGCGCTGGCGCTGTTGCGCGGCGAGGACAAGCTGCGCACGGTGCTTGGCGAGCGTTTCATCGACGTGTACGCTGCCATCAAGGACCTGGAACACCAGGAATTCATGACTGTCATCAGTCCGTGGGAACGCGAGCATTTGCTGCTTCACGTATGACCCTCAACACAACACCGGAGGCCATCATGGCAGCGATTGCAGAAAACCCGACGGCGGTGCAGGATTTCGACACCGCCGCGGTGCGCGAACTCGATTCGGCGCACTTCATCCACCCGTTCACGGACCACGCCGCCCTGGCAGCCAGGGGCGCGCGCGTCATGGTGCGCGGCGAAGGCATTTATCTGTGGGACTCGGAGAACAACAAGATCCTCGACGGCATGTCGGGCCTGTGGTGCGTGAATGTCGGCTACGGCCGCACCAGCATTTCGCAGGCGGTGTACCGTCAGATGGAGACCCTGCCGTTCTATAACAGCTTCTTCAACACGACCAACGTGCCGGCAGTGCAGCTGGCGACCCAGCTGGCCGAAATCGCGCCGCCGCAGTTCAAGCACGTGTTCTACACCAGCTCGGGCTCGGAGGCGAACGACACCAACGTGCGCCTGGTACGGCGCTACTGGGACCTGATGGGGTACAAGGACCGCCACACCATCATTGGACGCTACAACGGCTACCACGGCAGCACGGTGGCCGGCGCGGCGCTTGGCGGGATGTCGGGCATGCACGCGCAGGGCGGCATGATTCCGGGGGTGGCCCACATCGGGCAGCCGAACTACGCCGAGTCCGGGCGCGGCATGACCGAAGCCGAATTCGGCATCGTCGCCGCAGGCTGGCTGGAAGAGAAGATCCTCGACCTTGGCCCTGAAAAAGTGGCAGCCTTCATCGGCGAGCCGGTGCAGGGCGCAGGCGGCGTGATCATCCCGCCGGCGACCTACTGGCCCGAGATCCAGCGCATCTGCGACAAGTACGACATCCTGCTGATCGCCGACGAAGTGATCACCGGTTTCGGCCGGCTGGGCACCATGTTCGGTTCGGAGCTCATGCAGATCAAACCTGACCTGATCACGTTCGCCAAAGGCGTCACCTCAGGCTATGTGCCGCTGGGCGGTGTGCTGGTAGGCAGCCGCGTTGCCAGCGTGCTGATTGAAAAAGGCGGGGACTTCAACCACGGCTTCACGTACTCGGGCCATCCGGTGGCGTGCGCTGCGGCGCTGGAAAACCTGCGCATCATCCAGGACGAGAAACTGGTGTCGGCGGTGGCGGTCGATACCGGCCCTTACCTGCGCCAGAAATTCACGTCGCTGGCGGACCATCCGCTAGTCGGCCATCCGGATGCCTGCGGCTTTGTCGCGGGTCTGAACCTGGTGCGCAAGAAGGCCGACATGGCGTACGACTGCGAGCCGTTCGACTCAGGCGATGGCGTGGGCATGATCTGCCGCGGCCACATGTTCAGCAACGGCATCATCATGCGCGCCGTCGGCGACCGCATGATCATCGCGCCGCCGCTGGTCATGACCAAAGAGCAGATCGACGAGATGGTCGGCCGCATCCGCGACGCGCTCGACGCCACGTTGGCCGATCTGCGCCAGCGCGGCTTGTTCCGCTAGTCAGACTTCGCGCCGGTCCTGCAGCACCTGCGGCAGGACCGACCCGGCGATCATGCCTGCGAATGCGGCGAGCAGGCCGGCCAGCTGCCCCGGGAAAACCTCGCCGAAGCCCGACACCTGCGGGAAGAACATGATCCACGTCCCCATTCCCGCCGCGACCGCCGCGATGGCGCCCTGCGTCGTCGCGCGCTTCCAGTACAGCCCCATCACCAGCGGCACGAACGCGGCCACCAGCGGCACCTGGTAAGCCGTCGACACCAGTTCGTAAATCGAGGTACCTTCCATCGCGATCGCATACGCCAGCACCAGCGCGGCGAACACCACGATCGTGCTGCGCATCGCGAACAGCTTCTGGCGGTCGGTCATGTTCGGGCGCAGGTGCCTGAGGATGTTCTCGACGAAGCTGGTCGACGGCGCCAGCAAGGTTGCCGACGAGGTGCTCTTGATCGCCGACAGCAGCGCGCCGAAGAAGATGATCTGCATAACCAGCGGCATCTGGGTCATCACGAAGGTCGGCAGCAGGCGCTGGTAATCGTTCTTGGCCATCGCCAGGCCGGCGTCGCCCATCACCAGCACGGCGCTGGCGACGATGAACATCGGGACGAAGGCGAACATGATGTAGCTGGCGCCGCCGATGATCGCGCCGGTACGCGCGGTGGGCGCGTCCTTGGCCGACATCACGCGCTGGAACACGTCCTGCTGCGGGATACTGCCGAACATCATGGTGACCGCCGCGCCGATGAAGAACACGATGTCATTGAAGGTCGGCGGCGGCAGCAGGCGCCACAGGTCCTGTTGCGCCGCCATCGCGAATACCTGATCCGCGCCGCCGGCCAGTCCGGCCGAAAAATAAGCGATGATCGACAGGCCGACCACCAGTACGATCATCTGGATGAAGTCGGTCAGCGCAACGGCAAGGAAGCCGCCCACGACCACATAGATCAGCACGGCCAGCGTGCCGACGACCATGCCGGCGGCGGGCGACATGGCGCCATTGGTCAGCACCGAAAACACCAGGCCCAGCGCCGTGATCTGCGCCGCGACCCAGCCAAGGTAGCTCATGATGATGGCGACCGAGCAGAACACTTCAATTCCTTTGCCGTAGCGCTGGCGATAGTAGTCGCCGATGGTCAGCAGGTTCAGCTTGTACAGTTTGGCGGCGAAGAACATGCCGACCAGGATCAGGCACATGCCAGCGCCGAACGGGTCTTCAACGACCGCGTTGAGCCCGCCCTCCACAAACTTCGCGGGAATGCCCATCACGGTCTCGGCGCCGAACCAGGTCGCGAAGGTGGTGGTGACCACCATGATCAGCGGCAGGCTGCGCCCGGCGATGGCGAAGTCGGCGGTGTTCTTGACGCGCGTGCCGGCCCAAACCCCCAGCGCAAGCGTGCCCAGCAAATAGAGCACAACCGAGGTGATCAAGGTGTAGTTCATGTATGGTAACTCCGTGCTTGCAAAAAATTGCCGGGGTGGAAAATTGGGCGATTATAGCCGTAGTAAGCGCGTATTTCGAGGTGGAAAACGCAAAAAACCGTGTGTGCGCTGGAATTTGCGTTGTCAGTTAAGCTACCGGTAGCATTTCGACCGCAATAACACGATTCAGGAGCTCTACATGGCACAGTGGCACGAGCGCGCCAGCGCATTGAAAATCGACGGACGCGCCTTCATCGGCGGGCACCGTGTCTGGGCACAGTCCGGGCAGCAGTTCGAAAACCTGTCGCCGGTCGATGGGCGCCGGCTCGGCATGATGGCGCGCTGCGACGCCGCCGACGTCGATGCGGCCATCGCCGCGGCACGGGCAGCGTTTGAGGACCGGCGCTGGGCCGGCAAGGCGCCGGCGGCGCGCAAGCGTGTGCTGATCAAGTTCGCGGAGCTGATGCTGAAGCACTCTGACGAGCTGGCGCTGCTCGAGACGCTCGACATGGGTAAGCCGATCAAGTACAGCCAGAATGTCGACGTGGCGCTGGCGTCGAACTGCATCCGCTGGTACGGCGAGGCGATCGACAAGATCTACGACCAGATCGCGCCGACCGGGGAAGATTCGCTGGCGCTGGTGACCCGCGAGCCGGTCGGCGTAGTGGCTGCCATCGTGCCGTGGAATTACCCGATGCTGATGGCCGCGTGGAAGATCGGTCCGTCGCTGGCTGCCGGGAACAGCCTGGTGCTGAAACCATCCGAGAAGTCGCCGCTGAGCGCGCTGCGGCTGGCTGAGATCGCGATCGAAGCCGGATTGCCGGAGGGCGTGTTCAACGTTGTCCCGGGCTACGGCAGCGAGGCCGGGGCTGCGCTGGCGCGCCACATGGACGTCGACTGCATCGGCTTTACCGGCTCGACCCGGACCGGGCGCGAGATCCTGCGCATGGCCGCGGAGTCGAACATGAAGCGCGCCTGGACTGAACTGGGCGGCAAGTCGGCCAACATCGTCTGTGCCGACTGTCCCGACCTCGATGCGGCGGTCAGCGCGGCCATCGGCTCGATCTACTTCAACCAGGGCGAGAGCTGCAATGCGCCATCACGCCTGTTCGTTGAGGCGTCGATCAAGGATGCCTTCCTCGAAAAGGCGCTGGCGATGATCCCGCGCTTTGCGCCGGGCGATCCGCTCGACGAAGACACGGTCATGGGCGCCATCGTCGACGAGACCCAGATGAAAACGGTAATGGGCTATATCGAGGCAGGCAAGGCCGGTGGCGCCAAGCTGCTGGCCGGCGGCGAAGCGGTACGGCTCGACAGCGGCGGGTATTACGTCGCGCCGACGCTGTTCGACAAGGTGGACAACCGCATGCAGATCGCGCAGGAAGAGATTTTCGGCCCGGTGCTGTCGGTGTTGACCTTTACCGACGTGAACGAGGCGGTGCGGCAGGCGAACGCCACGCCGTACGGGCTCGCGGCAGCGGTGTGGACATCGGATATCAGCAAGGCGATCAAGGTGTCGCGCGCGCTGCGCGCCGGCACCGTGCACGTGAACCAGTACGACAACGACGACATCACGGTGCCGTTCGGCGGCGTCAAGCAGTCAGGGAATGGCCGCGACAAGTCGCTGCATGCGTTCGACAAGTACACGGAGCTGAAGACGACCTGGATCCA
>DASWSX010000211.1:0-5278 GCA_036402435.1 Telluria sp.
GTCCGGGTGCTCGACCGCACCAGCCTGATCCTCGACATCTTCGCGCAGCGCGCCCAGAGCCACGAGGGCAAGCTGCAGGTCGAACTGGCCCAGCTCCAGCACCTGTCCACGCGCCTGATCCGCGGCTGGACCCACCTTGAACGCCAGAAGGGCGGTATCGGCCTGCGCGGCCCGGGTGAGACCCAGCTCGAGACCGACCGCCGCCTGATCGGCGAGCGCGTCAAGGCCCTGCGCGCGCGCCTGGCCAAGCTGCGCAAGCAGCACGAGACCCAGCGCCGTTCGCGCGGGCGCACCGGGACCTTCTCTGTGTCGCTGGTCGGCTACACCAACGCCGGCAAGTCGACGTTGTTCAATGCGATGACCAAGGCCGGCGTGTATGTCGCCAACCAGCTGTTCGCTACCCTGGACACGACCTCGCGCCGCGTCTACCTGGGCGCGGAAGTGGGCAACGTGGTCATCTCGGACACGGTCGGCTTCGTGCGCGAACTGCCGCACCAGCTGGTCGCCGCATTTCGCGCCACGCTCGAGGAAACCATCCACGCCGACCTGCTGCTGCACGTGGTCGACGGCGCCAGTCCGGTGCGGATGGAGCAGATCGAACAGGTCAACCTGGTGTTGAAAGAAATCGGCGCCGACCATATTCCCCAGATCCTGGTCTGGAACAAGATCGATGCAGCCGGCCTCGAGCCAGCGGTCGAACGTGATGAATATGATAAAATCAGCCGCGTTTTTATCAGCGCCCGAAGCGGCGCCGGCCTGGATTTGCTGCGCGAGTCGATCGTCGAAGCCGCCAAGTCCGCGCCAGGTCTGACCTATCAATACGCAAATAAAGAGCAGGACGATGCCGGACTGGATGCGCCCGACGCCGAAACGGCCGACGAGATCCCGTCCGAAAGTATTCTAACCTCCACCAACGTCGGACCACGATAGCATGCTTGTCTCAATTCTTAAACGCGCCGGCATCAAGCTGACGCTGAACGACCCGCGCTGGGGCCGCAAGCCCGAAGGCGACAACAAGGCCCAGGAAGGCAAACGTCCAGGCGAAGGCCCTCCCGACCTCGAACAGATGTGGCGCGACTTCAATGCGCGCCTGAACCGCCTGTTCGGCCAGAAGAACAAGGGCGGCGGCGGCGACAACGGCGGCCCGGGCTACGGCGGCGACATGAAAGGCGCGGGCGCTACTGCCGGCGTGGTCGGCGCGATCATCCTCTTCATCTGGCTCGCCAGCGGCGCCTTCATCGTGCAGGAAGGCCAGGCCGGCGTTGTCACCACCTTCGGTAAGCTGAGCCGCACCACCGGCGCCGGTTTCAACTGGCGCTGGCCGTATCCGTTCCAGGCCCACGAGACGGTCAACGTGTCGCAGGTGCGCACCGCCGAAATCGGCTACCGCTCCAACGTCAAGAACAAGCGTCCGCAGGAAGCCCTGATGCTGACCGACGACGAGAACATCATCGACATCCAGTTCGCGGTGCAGTACACGCTGAAGAACCCGGTCGACTGGCTGTTTAACAACCGCGACCAGGACGAGACCGTGCGCCAGGTCGCCGAGACCTCGATCCGCGAAGTGGTCGGCAAGAGCAAGATGGACTTCGTGCTGTACGAAGGCCGCGAGAAGGTCGCCAACGACGTGCAGATGCTGATGCAGCAGATCGTCGACCGCTACGCGCTGGGCGCCCAGATCACCAACGTGACGATGCAGGGCGTGCAGCCGCCGGAGCAGGTGCAAAGCGCCTTCGACGACGCCGTCAAGGCAGGCCAGGACCGCGAACGCGCCAAGAACGAAGGCCAGGCCTACGCCAATGACGTGATTCCGCGCGCCCGGGGTAATGCATCGCGCCTGCTGCAGGAAGCCGAAGCTTACCGCTCGATGGTGACCGAGAACGCCACCGGTAACGCATCGCGCTTTACGCAAGTGCTGACCGAGTACCAGAAGGCCCCGGGCGTGACCCGCGACCGCCTGTACCTCGACACGATGCAGCAGATCTTCACCAGTGCAAGCAAGGTGATGGTCGACGCAAAATCCAACAGCAACCTGCTGTACCTCCCGCTCGACAAGCTGATCGCGCAAAGCGCGGCCAATGCTGCTGCCGTGGGCAGCAAATCGGGGCCGGTGACGATGCCGACGCCGGTCGAAACGCCGCCGCTTGACCAGGTACTTCAGCGCGACAGCCGTAGTCGCGAGTCTTCACGTGATCGGGAGAGCCGTTAATGAACCGCCTAGTAACCATATTTGTCGCGGGCTTCATCGGCTTGATGATCCTGTCGTCGACCGTGTTCGTGGTCGACCAGCGCCGCTTCGCCATCGTGTTCGCGCTGGGTGAAGTGCGCGAAGTGATCAGCGAGCCTGGCCTGCACTTCAAACTGCCGCCGCCGTTCCAGAACGTGATCTACCTCGACAAGCGCATCCTGACCCTCGATACGCCTGACGCCGACCGCTTCATCACGGCCGAGAAGAAGAACATCCTGGTCGATGCCTTCATCAAGTGGCGCATTACCGACCCGCGCCTGTACTTCGTCAGCTTCGGCGGCGATGAGGCGCGCGCGCGCGACCGTATGTCGCAGATCGTCAAGGCGGCGCTGAACGACGAGATCACCAAGCGCACCGTGCGTGAAGTGATCTCGGGCGAACGCGGCAAGGTCATGCAGTCGATCCAGCAGAAGGTGATTGCCGAAGCCAAGCAGATCGGCGTGCAGATCGTCGACGTGCGGCTGAAGCGGGTTGACTACGTCGAGCAGATCAACAACTCGGTGTATGAGCGGATGAAGGCCGAACGGGCCCGCGTGGCAAACGAGCTGCGCTCGACCGGCCAGGCGGATTCGGAGAAGATCCGCGCCGACGCCGACCGCCAGCGCACCGTGATCCTGGCCGAAGCGTTCCGCGAAGCCGAGAAGATCAAGGGTGAGGGCGACGCCAACGCATCGCGGATTTACTCGGAAGCTTTCGGCAAGAACCCGGAGTTCTACAAGTTCTACCGCTCGCTCGAGGCGTACCGCGCCAGCTTCAAGGACCGTAACGATGTGATGGTCATTGATTCGAATTCGGAGTTCTTCAAGTACTTCCGTAATCCGGGCAACAAGTAACACTGGCAACGCCGTTCGCGCTATTGCGGGAACGGCGTTTTGCTGTCTGATCGACATCCGGCGCCGCCGTTTTCTCGCTCATTACCCCCAATTTCGGGTAAAATTACCGATTCGGCGCTATTTTTACGCACGCTTCCTGCTGTGCACGTTCGTTCCTTACTAAACTCCCAAACCTGTTGCCGCTCATGCCGAATTGGCTATTGCCCGAGAATATTGCCGACGTCTTGCCGTCCGAGGCGCGCAAGATCGAAGAGCTGCGTCGCCTGATGCTCGATAACTTCCGCCTGTACGGATACGAGCTGGTGATGCCGCCGCTGCTCGAATATGTCGAGTCGCTGCTGACCGGCGCCGGCAAGGACACCGACCTGCGCACCTTCAAGCTGATCGACCCGATGTCGGGCCGGATGCTTGGACTGCGCCCAGACATGACGACGCAGGTTGCGCGCATCGACGCGCACCTGCTGAACCGCGATTCGGTCACGCGCCTGTGCTACGCCGGCAGCGTGCTGCATACGCATCCTTCGGGCCTGCATGCCACGCGCGAGCCGCTGCAGATCGGCGCCGAGATTTATGGCCACGCAGGGCTGGAAGCGGACGCCGAGATCCAGGAGCTGGCGCTGGCGTCGCTGGCGATGGCCGGCTTCCCGGAAGTGCGCCTCGACATGTCGCACGTCGGCGTGCTGCGCGCGATCATCGCGGAAGACGCGGCGGCCAGCAAGGACGAAGCGGCGCTGTCGGCGCTGCTGCGTTCCAAGGACTGTCCGGGCCTGGCTGAACGCACCGCGAACTACAGCGAGGCCACCCGCGCCGCGCTGATGGAACTGCCGAACCTGTACGGCGACATCGACGTGCTGGCGCGCGCGCGCGACGTGCTGCCGCAGCTGCCGGGCGTGACCAAAGCGCTGGCCGAACTGGCCGCGCTGGCGGGCAGCGCGATTGGCCGCGCCGAAGTCGCGATCGACCTGGCCGACCTGCGCGGCTACCAATACGAAAGCGGCGCGATGTTTGCGCTGTACGTCCCCGGCCTGCCGAATGCGGTGGCGCGCGGCGGCCGTTACGACCATGTGGGCGAAGCGTTCGGACGGGCCAGGCCCGCGACCGGATTCTCGCTCGACTTGCGCGAACTGGCGCGGCTGCTGCCGACCGCCGAGCGCAAGCACTCAATCCGCGCGCCCTGGGGCAATGCTCCGGAGCTGCGCGAAAAAATCGCTCAACTGCGCAAAGCAGGCGAGGTTGTGATCCAGAGTTTGCCGGGTCACGACAATGAGCAGGACGAGTTCGAGTGCGACCGCGTACTCGTCCTCGAAGACAGTAACTGGATTCTCAAAAACTTAGGTTAAGTGTGATGTCAAAGAAAAACGTGGCAAAGAACGTGGTTGTCATCGGCACCCAGTGGGGCGATGAGGGCAAGGGCAAGATCGTCGACTGGTTGACGGACAACGCGCAAGGCGTGGTGCGCTTCCAGGGCGGCCACAATGCGGGCCATACGCTCGTCATCGACGGCCAGAAGACTGCGCTGCAGCTGATCCCATCGGGGATCATGCGCGCCGGCGTGGCCTGCTACATCGGTAACGGTGTGGTGGTGTCGGTACCGGACGTAATGCGCGAGATCGACAAGCTCGAAAAGGCCGGCATTGAAGTCGCCTCGCGCCTGAAGATCTCGGAAGCGTGCCCTGCGATCCTGCCGTACCACGTCGCCATCGACGTCGCGCGTGAAGTGGCGCGCGGCGCGAACAAGATCGGCACCACCGGCAAGGGCATCGGCCCTGCGTATGAAGACAAGGTCGCGCGCCGCGCCATCCGCATCGCCGACATGCTCAACGAAGAGCGCTTTGCCGAAAAGCTGCGCGAGAACCTCGACTACCACAACTTCGTGCTGACCAATTACCTGAAGGCCGACCCAGTCGACTTCCAGAAGACCTTCGACGACGCGATGGCCCTGGTGCCGCGCCTGCGTCCAATGGTCGGCGACGTCTCGTCCGCGTTGTACGCGGCGCACAAGGCCGGCGGCAACCTGCTGTTCGAAGGCGCACAGGGCTCGCTGCTCGACGTCGACCACGGCACCTATCCGTTCGTCACCTCGTCGAACTGCGTGGCTGGTAACGCCGCTGCAGGCGCCGGCGTTGGCCCGGGCATGCTGCACTACATCCTCGGCATCACCAAGGCATACACGACGCGCGTCGGCTCCGGCCCGTTC
>DASWSX010000212.1:0-28550 GCA_036402435.1 Telluria sp.
TTTGTTGTGACTGGCAAGTTTTTTGCTTTCGCAATTCGTTTATACTTCCAGCATGAGTGTAACCCATGAAAAAACAATGCTGAAAGCTTTTGACAACACTGCTTTGCTACGTGCAATGGAACTGGCGCGCGAGACCATCGACATCGAGGCCGACGCGCTGCGCGCCGTGCATGCGCGCCTGGCCGAAGACGACAGCGTCGGCCGCGCGGTCGGCCTGCTGCTGGGATGCAGCGGACGGGTGGTGGTGTCGGGCATCGGCAAGTCGGGCCACATCGCGCGCAAGATCGCAGCGACGCTGGCCTCGACCGGCACCCCGGCCATGTTCGTCCACCCGGCCGAAGCCGCCCACGGCGACCTGGGCATGGTGACCGCCGAGGATGCATTTATTGCAATTTCGTATTCCGGCGAAGCGGCCGAGCTGCTGTCGATCTTGCCGATCGTGAAGCGCATGGGCGCGCCGCTGATCGCCATGACCGGCAAGCCGCAGTCGAGCCTGGCCCAGCTGGCCGACGTGCACCTGAACATTGCGGTTGAGAAAGAAGCTTGCCCGCTGAACCTGGCGCCGACCGCCAGCACCACCGTCACGCTGGCGCTGGGCGACGCGCTGGCTGTTGCGCTGCTCGACGCGCGCGGCTTCCGCGAAGAAGACTTCGCACGCTCGCACCCGGGCGGCGCCCTGGGCCGCCGCCTGCTGACCCACGTGCGCGACGTCATGCGTAGCGGCGACGCGGTGCCGATGGTTACCGCCGACGTACCGCTGACGGCCGCGCTGCTCGAGATCACCCAAAAAGGCATGGGCATGACCGCCATCGTCGATGCATCCGGCCGTCCGGTTGGCGTGTTCACCGACGGCGACTTGCGCCGCATGCTGGAACAGGTGCAGGACTTCACCAAGGTCACGATCCGCGACGTCATGCACGCCAATCCGCGCACTGTGCACCCGGAGCAGCTGGCGGTCGATGCGGTGGCAGTCATGGAAGAATTCCGCATCAACCAGATGCTGGTGGTGGACGCCGGCGGAAAACTGGTGGGCGCGCTGCACATTCACGACCTGACCCGCGCCAAGGTGATCTGATGCGCGAACTCGAACACATGCGCCGCGCAGCAAGGGTCAAGGTCATGATCTTCGACGTCGACGGCGTCCTGACCGACGGCAGCCTGACCTACGGCCCGGACGGCGAAGTCACCAAGACCTTCTTCGTGCTGGACGGCCTGGGCATCCAGCTGCTCAACAAGACCGGCGTGAAGACCGCGATCATCAGCGCGCGCCAGTCGGCCATCGTGGTCAGGCGCGCGGCCGACCTGGGCATCTCGCACGTCTACCAGGGCATCCACGACAAGCGCGTGGCGTTCAAGTCGCTGCTGGAAGAAACCGGCGTCACGGCCGACGAGTGCGGCTACATTGGCGACGACGTGATCGACCTGCCGCTGCTGCTGCAGGTCGGCTTTGCCGTGGCTGTACCAAGCGGTCACGCCGAGGTGCAGCACCGCGCCCATTACGTCACGCGCGCCGATGGCGGCCGCGGCGCCGTGCGCGAAGTGTGCGACATGGTCATGCGCGCGCAGGGCACCTACGAACAGGCGCTCGCGCCGTATTTCGCGTAAATCACCGTGCCGCGCCAACAACACAAGCGAACCGCCCACCGCTGGAAGCTCACGGCCATCATGCTGGCCGCGACCTTCCTCGCATTCGGCAGCTTCTGGCTGGCGCAGATGATGGAGAGCGATCCCGGGCTGGACTCGGATGCGCTCAAGAACGAGCCGGACTACATCGTCGAGCGCTTCAGCGTCGTGCGCATGTCGCCGGACGGCCAGCCGCGCTACATCGTTTCGGGCGACAGGCTGACCCACCGTCCGGTGGACGACACCGCCGAGGTTGAAAACCCGCTGGTGCAAAGCATGGGCAAAGGCGTGGCGCCAACCACGGTGCGGGCCAAGCGCGCCCGCATCGACAACGACAACACGCAGGTGCACCTGATGGGCGACGTCGACATCGTCCGCAAGGCGACCGCCGAGTCGAAGCCGATGCGGATGCGTACGCAGGCCATGACGATCTACCCGGACGACGACCAGATGAAAACCGACCAGCCGGTAGAAATTCTCTCCGGCGCCTCGCGCATGACTGGTATCGGTATGTTTATCGATAACGCTGCGCGCCAGATGAGTGTCGCCAGCCGCGTGCGCATCACGCACCAGCCCGGCAAGTAGCCGGGGCCAAGAACAAAACAGAAAGCCGATATGAAAAAAATACTCCTGTTCCTCGCATTTGGCGCCCTGGTGGCCGGCAGCGCGGTGGCGGAACGCGCCGATTCGACCAAGCCGCTGGAGATCGAAGCCGATTCGGCGACCTTCGACGACGTCAAGCAGATCCGCATCCTGACCGGCAACGTGATCCTGGTGCGCGGCACGCTGATCCTGAAAGCCGAAAAGGCGACCATGCGCACCGACCCGGAAGGCTACGACCACCTGGTGTTCAACGCCGCGCCAGGCGGACTTGCGACGTTCCGCCAGAAGCGCGATGGCGGCGACCTGTGGACCGAAGGCGAGGCGGAGCGGATCGAATACGACAGCAAGACCGAAATCGTAAAGCTGTTCTCGAAGGCCAAGCTGTCCAGCCTTGAAGGCAAGACGGTGACCGAGCAGGCGCAGGGCGCCTACATTTCCTACGACAGCCGCCGGGAATTCGTGTCGCTCCTGAATACCGCCGCCGGCGAAAGCAAGCCGGGCGCGGGCCGGGTACGCATGGTGATCCAGCCATCGAACAAGCAGCCGGCACCGGCCACGCCAGGAAAATAAAGACAATGGAAGAACATAAGTGCGGCAGCACCCTGATCGTGCGCGGCCTGCAAAAGAGCTACGGCAAGCGCCTGGTGGTGCGCGATGTGTCGCTGCAAGTCGAATGCGGCGAAGTGGTGGGACTGCTCGGCCCTAACGGCGCCGGCAAGACCACGTCCTTCTACATGATCGTCGGCCTGGTGCCGTCCGATGCCGGCTCGATCGACATCAGCGGCGTCGACATCTCCAGCCTGCCGATCCACCGCCGCGCCGCGCTCGGCCTGTCGTACCTGCCGCAGGAAGCGTCGGTGTTCCGCAAGCTGACCGTGGAAGACAATATCCGCGCGGTGCTGGAGTTGCAGAAGGTCGACGGCAAGCCCTTGTCGAAGGCCGACATCGAGGAACGCCTCGACGCGCTGCTGGCCGACCTGCAGATCGAGAAGCTGCGCGAGAACCAGGCGATGTCGCTGTCGGGCGGCGAACGCCGCCGCGTCGAGATCGCGCGCGCGCTGGCGACCAACCCGCGCTTCGTGCTGCTCGACGAGCCGTTTGCCGGCGTCGACCCGATCGCCGTGATCGAGATCCAGCGGATCGTGCGCTTCCTGAAGGAGCGCAAGATCGGCGTGCTGATCACCGACCATAATGTGCGCGAAACCCTGGGCATCTGCGACCGCGCCTACATCATCAACCAGGGCGCGGTGCTCGCCTCCGGCCGCCCGGACGACATCATTGCGGACGAATCGGTGCGGCGCGTGTACCTGGGCGAACACTTCCGGATGTAAGCCATGAAACAATCCCTGCAATTACGGACGTCGCAGCATCTTGCGCTCACGCCCCAGCTCCAGCAGTCGATCCGGCTGCTGCAGCTGTCGACGCTCGAATTGCACCAGGAGATTGAACAGGCCCTGTCCGACAACCCCTTGCTCGAACGGCTCGACGATCCGCTCGACCACTCGGTGCGCCTGCTTGCCGATGGCGCCATCACCAGCGCCAGTCCCGCCGAAGCGCCAACCGAGCCGGGAGCGCAGGAAGCCGCGCCCGCCGCTGAAGGCGACACCTTCGACGCGCCGGAAGTGGCCAGCGTCGCCGGCGAAGGCGAGGGCGACGGCGACTGGGGCGACGCGGGCCATGGCAAGGCGCCCGACGACGAAGACTCGCGTCCCCAGCTCGAAGCCAGTTCCACGACGCTGCGCGAGCACCTGATGGAGCAGGTGCGCGTAACCTGCCTGACCCCGCGCGACTGCGTGCTGGTCGAGCTGATCATCGATGCGCTTGACGACAACGGCTATCTCGAAGAGCCGCTGGAAGACATCCATTCGCGCATGCCGCCGGAACTCGAGATCGAGATCGAGGAACTGAGCACCGCGCTGTCGCTGGTGCAAAGCCTCGACCCGACCGGCGTCGGCGCGCGCAGTGCCTCGGAATGCCTGGCGCTGCAGATCCGCCGCATGCCAGGGGTGCCGATGGTCACGCGGCGCATGGCGCTGACCATCGTCGAGAAACACCTGGCGTGGTTCGCCCAGCGCGAGTTCACCAAACTGAAAAAATCGCTCGACTGCGACGACGAAGACCTGCGTGAAGCGCAGGCCGTCATCCGCCAGTGCAATCCGCACCCGGGCGCGGCGTTCGGGCGCGGCGTGTCCGACTTCGTGGTGCCGGACGTGATCGTGCGGCGCGCGCGCAATGGCTGGTCGGTGACCTTGAATAACGACGTCATGCCGCGCCTGCGCGTGAACAGCATGTACGCCAACCTACTGCGCCAGGGCAAGGGCGAAGGGCAGCTCAATACCCAGCTGCAGGAAGCCAAATGGCTGATCAAAAACATGCGCCAGCGCTTCGATACCATCCTGCGCGTGTCGCAGGCGATCGTCGACCGCCAGCGTAACTTCTTCTCGCATGGCGCGGTCGCCATGCGTCCGCTGGTGCTGCGCGAGATCGCCGACACGCTCGGCCTCCACGAGAGCACGATCTCGCGCGTGACGACGCAAAAATTCATGCTGACGCCGCACGGCATGTTCGAGCTGAAGTACTTCTTCGGCAGCCATGTGGCGACCGAGGCAGGCGGGGAAGCGTCGTCGACGGCGATCCGCGCATTGATCGTGCAGCTGACCGGCGCGGAAGATCCAAAGAACCCGCTCTCGGACAGCAAGATCGCCGACATGCTGGGCGAACAGGGCATGGTGATCGCCCGCCGCACGGTGGCGAAGTACCGCGAAGCCCTCAAGATACCGCCGGTCGCCTTGCGCAAGTCGCTTTAGTCAGGCCGGTCCGGCCCGAAATCGATCACAGCATCTCCCATCGGATACTCGCGCTTGCGCGGCTCCCATTCACCGCCGCCTTCTTTCGTCCGGTATTGATCGAACAGGTGCGGGAGACCCTCGCTGGCCAGGATGTGGGGGTTGTTCGTTATCTGGAAGTGCAAATGCGGCGTACGCGCATCGCCGGAATTGCCGACCTGGCCAATCTGCTGCCCGCGCCTCACGCGCTCGCCGGCCTTCACCCGGACGCTGCCTGGCTTCAGGTGGGCGTAATAAGCGAACTGGCCGCCTCCAAGGTCGATCACCACGCGGTTACCGCCAAGTGAAGCCATCGTGACCGGTACCGCCGGCTCGAACCCTGCCGGAGTGCGAGGAATATTGTCCGGATATCCGTCCTGTGCGGCGACCACCGTCCCATCCGCGACGGCGAGGGTCTTCTCGCCGTAGGCGTAATACGAGCGGACGTCGCGCTGGTCGCCGGACCAGGTCTGGCCCTGCTTGTCGTACTTCTTCCAGTCGATTGCGTAGCGGCGCGAATTCTGGGCGATACCGTCGACAACCCATAGCCCCATTCGGTGGTGCGAATGCAGGCTTGGGTTATTGTCCGGACTCCAGTTTGTCCCGACCAGCGGCCGCCCCAGGACCCGAAGCGGAACTGCGCGCGTACCGATCACAGGACCATCCGCGACCGCGCCATCGAGCAGCACCCGGTGGCGCAGCCTCGCCGGCACCTGCACATTGCGCTCGAACGCCAGGCACAGGAATGCGACCGCGCCCTGGCCGGCCTGGAGGTTCCGGTTACTGCCAGCGTGGTCGCCGATGGTGATCCTGCGCACTCGCGCATCGAGCTGCGCTTCGTTTATTTCGGCAATCGGCAGGGCATTCGCCTTGTCGGCGTCCATGGCCTGTATGCCGCGCACCGTCATCGCATCGGCAGAAAAGTTTTGAAGGTGCAGTTCATAGATGAGATAACTCCGGCCTGCGCCGGACAGCACCGTCGGCTCGACGGGCGTGCGAATCTGCAGCTGAACCGGCGGAAACGCAGGCTGGCCTTGGGAGGGCGGCGCCATTCTCACTACCCCTGCGCCGGCTGGGTCGCAGCCGTGGGGCAGCGGAGCGTTCGCCGCGCCCGCACTGCTTGCGAGGAAAAGCGCACCTGAGATTATGGAGGCGATACAGGAACGGCGATGCGGCATCCTGGCTGACATGGTGGTCCCGTCGAATTGTTGAGCCGCAATCTTATCGCACCTTTAGGTTCGTTGACACCTAAACTATTTAAGCATGTAATATACGTTTGGTACTCGAACGATCAGGAGCGGTCATGAAGATAGTGTGTATTGGTGGTGGCCCGGCCGGCCTGTATTTCGGCCTGCTGATGAAGAAGCAGGACCCGTCATACGAAATCACCATCCTCGAGCGTAACCGCCCTTACGACACCTTCGGCTGGGGCGTCGTATTCTCCGACCAGACGCTTGGCAACCTGGTCGCGGCCGACGAACAGACCGCGCGCACCATCCTGCAGTCGTTCAACCACTGGGACGACATCGACGTCCATTTCAAGGGCCGCACCATCACCTCCGGCGGCCACGGCTTCTGCGGCATCGGCCGCAAGCGTTTGCTGAACATCCTGCAGGCGCGCTGCGAAGAACTCGGCGTCAAACTGGTATTCGAAACCGATGTCACCGACGACCAGGCCATCGCCGCGCAATACGATGCCGACCTTGTCGTGGCCTGCGACGGCTTGAACAGCCGCGTGCGCACGCGCTACTTTGACACCTACCGCCCCGACATCGACACCCGCAACTGCCGCTTCGTCTGGCTTGGCACGAAGAAGAAATTCGACGCCTTCACATTCGCGTTCGAGCAGACCGAGCATGGCTGGTTCCAGGCACACTGCTACCAGTACGACGGCGACACCTCGACCTTCATCGTCGAGACGCCGGAAGAAGTGTGGCGCAAGTCCGGCCTGGACGACATGAGCCAGGAAGAAGGCATCGCCTTCTGCGAGAAGCTGTTCGCCAAATACCTCGACGGGAACGCGCTGCTCAGTAACGCTTCGCACCTGCGCGGCTCGGCCATGTGGATCAAGTTCCCGCGCATCGTCTGCGAAGAGTGGGTGCAGTGGAATACCATCGATGGCCGCCGCGTGCCGGTCGTGCTGATGGGCGACGCCGCGCATACCGCGCACTTCTCGATCGGCTCCGGCACCAAGCTGGCGCTGGAAGATGCGATTGAGCTGGCGCGTTGCTTTACGGAGCAGGATGGCGATGGCATCGGCAAGGTGATGGACTGCTACCAGAAAGCGCGTTCGATCGAAGTGCTCAAGCTGCAAAGCGCCGCGCGCAATTCGATGGAGTGGTTTGAAAACGTCGAGCGCTACACGGCGATGGAAGCCGAGCAGTTCGCGTACTCGATGCTGACGCGCAGCCAGCGCCTGTCGCACGAGAACCTGCGCGTGCGCGACCCGGGCTACGTCGGCCGCTTCGAGGAATGGATTGCCGGGCGCGCTTTCGAGCAGTCCGGCTTGCGCGCGCCGGCAAACGCTTCCGGCATTCCGCCGATGCTTACGCCGTTCCGCCTGCGCGGGACCGTGCTGAAGAACCGCATCGTCGTCTCGCCGATGGCCCAGTACTCCGCCGAACATGGCACCGTGGGCGATTTCCACATGGTGCACCTGGGCAGCCGCGCCCTCGGCGGCGCCGGCATGGTGTTCGCGGAGATGACCTGCGTGTCGGCCGACGCCCGCATCACGCCCGGCTGCCCGGGCCTGTACGAGCCGGAACATACGGCGGCGTGGAAGCGCATCGTCGATTTCTTCCATAACAGTACCGACGCGAAGATCGCCATCCAGATCGGCCACGCGGGCGCCAAGGGATCGACGCGGCGCGCGTGGGACGGCACCGATTTGCCGCTCGACGATGGCAACTGGCCGCTGGTGTCGGCGTCCAGCCAGCAGTATCTCGAAGGCGTGTCGCAGGTAGCGCGCGAGGCCACGCGCGAAGACCTGGAGCGCATCCGGAACGACTTCGTGCGCGCTACCGGCGAGGCGCAGAAGGCGGGCTTCGACTGGCTTGAACTGCACTGCGCGCACGGCTACTTCCTGTCCAGCTTCATCTCGCCGCTCACCAACCAGCGCACGGACGAATACGGTGGCTCGCTGGAGAACCGTTGCCGTTATCCGCTCGAAGTGTTCGCGGCGATCCGCGCGGCCTGGCCGGCGGACAAGCCGATCAGCGTGCGGCTGTCGGCCCATGACTGGGTCGATGGCGGCATCACGCCGGACGACGCGGTCGAAGTGGCGCGCATGTTCAAGGAAGCCGGCGCGGACATGATCGACGTCTCGTCGGGCCAGGTCAGCAAAAAGGAAAAGCCGGTTTACGGCCGCATGTACCAGACGCCGTTCGCGGACCGCATCCGCAACGAGGTCGGCATCCCGACCATCGCGGTTGGCGCCATCTTCGAGGCGGACCACGCCAACAGCATCATCGCTTCCGGCCGGGCCGACCTGTGCGCCATCGCCCGTCCGCACCTGGCCGATCCCGCATGGACGCTGCATGAAACCGCGAAGCTGGGCTACTCCGGGCTGCCGTGGCCCAAGCAGTACCACGCCGGCAAGATGCAACTGGAGCGCAATCTCGAACGCGAACGGCAGGTCGCAGCGGCCAGCACCGGCCTGACGCCGCAACAGGTCGCGGCCAAACTGCTGGAGGGCTGAGCATGATCGCCACTTCGCTCGAAGCACTGGCCGGAAAACACGCATTCGTTACCGGCGGCGGCCGCGGTATCGGCGCCGCGATCGCTCGCGAACTGCTGCTGGCGGGCGCCAGCGTCACGATCGCAGGGCGCAACCGCGAGGTGCTCGACGCCACGGTGTCCGAACTCTCGGCGCTTGGCGAGATCGGCTGCGTCGGGATCGACGTCGGCGAGCGCGAGTCGGTCGCGCAGGCGTTTGCCGCCGCGCGCGAGCGCTTCGGCCCTGTCGCCATCCTGGTCAACAACGCAGGCCAGGCGGAGTCGGCGCCTTTCCTCAAGACCGGCGAGGACATGTGGAACCGGATGCTGGCCGTGAACCTCACCGGCACCTACCACTGCACCGGCGAAGCGCTGCCGGACATGCTGGCGGCGCGCTGGGGCCGGGTGGTCAACGTCGCCAGCACAGCGGGCCTGACCGGCTACGGCTACGTCGCGGCCTACTGCGCGGCCAAGCATGGCGTGGTGGGCCTGACGCGGTCCCTGGCGCTGGAAGTGGCGACCAAGGGCATTACCGTCAATGCGGTATGTCCCGGCTATACCGAGACCGATATCGTGCGCGACGCGGTTGCCAACATCGTCGCCAAGACCGGGCGCACCGAGCAGGAAGCGCTGCGCCAGCTGGCCCAGACCAATCCCCAGGGGCGGCTCGTGCGCCCCGGCGAGGTGGCGAATGCGGTGCTGTGGCTGTGCATGCCGGGTTCCGGTTCGATGAACGGCCAGTCGATCGCGGTCGACGGCGGCGAAGTCATGTAACCGCGCGGATAAAGGAAAAAACCATGGCCGCAAAAAACGAACTTGCCGTGCTGGACGTCGAAACCCGGCTGACCGAAGACCATCATCAGTCGCTGCGCCTGTGGCTGCGCATGCTGTCATGTACCACGATGATCGAAGCGGAAATCCGGACGCGCCTGCGCGCCGAGTTCGACATCACGCTGCCGCGCTTCGACCTGATGGCCCAGCTGGACCGCCATCCGGACGGATTGCGCATGGGCGAACTGTCGAAGCGGCTGATGGTCACTGGCGGTAACGTCACCGGCATCACCGACCAGCTCGAGCAGGAGGGGCTGGTGGTGCGTGCAGCGGTCCCTGACGACCGCCGCGCCTACAGCGTCAAGCTTACGCCTTCGGGACGGCGCGCCTTTACCCGCATGGCGTCCGTGCACGAAGGCTGGGTCTCGGAGCTGATGGAAGGCCTCGGCGCACAGGAAAAATCCACGCTGATCGCGCTTCTGTCGAAGATGAAGCAGCGTCTCACCGATAACGAATAGGAGCATCGAATGCGATACCTCAGGGGCGAACCACACCAGCTGCAAGGCAGCGGACTGGCAGTTGCCGATTACCAGCCGCAGCACTTCCTTTTGAACGTCGAGCAGGGGGTCGCCACGGTGACCCTGAACCGTCCCGAGCGCAAGAACCCGTTGACCTTCGACTCCTATGCCGAACTACGCGACCTGTTCCGCTGGATGACGTATGCCGACGAAGTGAAGGCGATCGTCGTCACCGGCGCGGGCGAGAACTTCTGTTCGGGCGGCGATGTGCACGAGATCATCGGACCGCTGACGAAGCTCGACATGCCGGGCCTGCTGGCCTTTACGCGCATGACGGGCGACCTGGTCAAGGCGATGCGCGCATGTCCGCAACCGATCGTGGCGGCGATTGACGGCATCTGCGCCGGTGCCGGTGCGATCATCGCGCTGGCCTCCGACATCCGCTACGGCACCGCGCGCAGCAAGACGGCCTTCCTGTTCACCCGCGTCGGTCTCGCCGGCTGCGACATGGGCGCCTGCGCACTGCTGCCGCGCGTGATCGGGCAGGGACGTGCGTCGGAGCTGCTGTACACCGGGCGCAGCCTGGGCGGCGAGGAAGCCGAACGCTGGGGCTTCTACAACCGCCTGTGCGCGCCGGAGGCCGTGCTGGCGGAGGCGCAGGCGTTTGCCGCGGCGCTTGCCGGCGGCCCGACCTTCGCGCACGGCATGACCAAGAAGATGCTGCAGCAGGAATGGAACATGGGCGTGGACGAGGCCATCGAGGCCGAAGCGCAGGCGCAGGCAATCTGCATGGCCACCAACGACTTCCATCGTGCCTACCACGCGTTCGTGGCAAAGGAAAAACCTCAATTCGAAGGCGACTGAGCGACCATGGCTGATACCGATTACCTTCACTGGCCGTTCCTCGAGCAGCGCCACCGCGAGCTGGCGCTGTCGCTGGACGCTTGGGCCGCGCAGAACATCGCCCAGCAGCATGGACACGACGTCGACGAAGCGTGCCGCGCATTGGTGCGCCAGCTTGGCGACGCCGGCTGGCTGAAACACGCCATCGGCGGCATTTCGTACGGGGCACATGGCGATGCGATCGACACGCGCGCTGTTTGCCTGATCCGCGAAACGCTGGCGCGCCACTCCGGCCTGGCCGACTTTGCGTTTGCCATGCAGGGACTGGGCAGCGGCGCCATCACCCTGTTCGGCAGCGAAGAGAACAAGCGCGATTACCTGACCCGGGTCGGGCGCGGCGATGCCATCGCGGCGTTTGCCCTGTCCGAGCCCGACGCAGGTTCCGACGTGGCCGCGATGTCCTGCTCGGCGGTCCTCGACGGCGACGACTACGTCCTCAATGGCGAGAAGACGTGGATATCGAACGGCGGCATCGCCGACATGTACGTGGTGTTCGCGCGTACCGGCGAGGCTCCGGGTGCGCGCGGCATCTCGGCCTTCATCGTCGATGCCAACCTGCCCGGCTTCGAGATCGCCGAGCGCATCGACGTGATCGCGCCGCACCCGCTGGCGCGCCTGCGCTTCACGAACTGCCGCGTCCCGGCCAGCAAGCGGTTGGGCGAGGCGGGCAAGGGCTTCAAGGTGGCAATGGCAACGCTCGATATCTTCCGCACTTCGGTCGCGGCAGCGGCGCTTGGCTTCGCACGCCGCGCGCTGGATGAAGCGCTGGCACGTGCGACCTCGCGCAAGATGTTCGGCAAAACGCTGGCCGACTTCCAGCTGACTCAGGCGAAGCTGGCGCAGATGGCGACCGGGATCGATGCCGCCGCGCTGCTGACCTACCGCGCGGCGTGGCAGCGCGACCAGGGCCGGCGCGTCACGAAGGAAGCCGCGATGGCCAAGCTGACCGCCACCGAAACGGCGCAGCAGGTGATCGATGCGGCGGTGCAGATGTTCGGCGGCCTCGGGGTCGTCAGCGAGCAACCGGTCGAGCGGCTGTACCGCGAGATCCGTTCGCTGCGCATCTACGAAGGCGCCACCGAAGTGCAGCAGCTGATCATCGCGCGCGAACTGCTGGCCGAAACCAATCCAACCTGATCGAGAGACGTCATGGAATTTCTTCAACCAGCCGGCTGGCAGCGACCGCGCGGCTATGCGAACGGTATCGCGGCCAGCGGCCGCATGGTTTTTGTGAGCGGAATGATCGGCTGGGATGCGAACTGCCAGTTCCAGACCGACGACTTTGCTGCCCAGGTGCGCCAGGCGCTGGAGAACGTGGTGGCAGTGCTCGCAGAGGGCGGTGCAAAGCCGGAACACATCGTGCGCATGACCTGGTACGTGGTCGACAAGAAGGAGTACGTCACCGCGTATCCGGAAATCGGCGCGGCCTACCGTGACGTCATCGGGCGCCATTTCCCGACCATGAGCGCGGTGCAGGTGGCCGGCCTGGTCGAGGACCGCGCACGTGTCGAAATCGAGGTGACGGCCGTGGTGCCGGATCAGGAAGCGGGCCTGTAGGGGCGGATGTTTCGATTGCCGCGCGCCTCTTGTTTTGCGTGGAATAGCTGGTACACTAGGTTCACATGAGGGCATGTTTCTCGCGTGCCAACTCATTCTTTTTTGCATTTAGAAGGAGCGAAAAACCCTGGAAATCATTATCCGACTGTAAGATTTGCGGACATGCTGGGAAAGGGTTTCGTGATGGCACTTTCGTGTCGTTCGAGTACGCCCGTATCTCCCTTCACATCCGCCTGTCTTTGAAGCTATCGATTCCTCTACGCGAGCCATTCGCGCAAGAACCGGAAGTGTTAGCAACGTCATCAAAGGAGTGTGTATGAATCTCACCATCAGTGGTCATCATCTCGAAGTCACCCCCGCCATCCGTGAATACGTGCAAACCAAGCTTGAACGCATCAAGCGCCATTTCGATCAAGTGATCGATATCTCGGTCATCCTCACCGTCGACAATCTCACCGAAAAAGAAAAACGCCAGAAGGCGGAGATTAACCTGCACATGTCGGGCAAGACGGTATTCGTGGAAAGCGTGGCGGCCGACCTGTACGCAGCGATCGATTCGCTGATCGACAAACTTGACCGCCAGGTTATGAAGTACAAGAACAAACTCCAGGACCACAATCGCGAGGCGATTAAACGCATGCCCGAATCGGAACTGCCGGCTGCGGCCTGAGCATAGCTTCCATTCATGATGAAAGGCGTCTGCGGACGCCTTTTTTGCGTCTGGCCCCGGCGGTTTGCCGATAAAATAACGTCTTCTTAATCACACACCTACCGTCATGAGCGAATTCGTCACCACCCGCATCGCCAACCGTACCGGCATCATCACGCTCGACCGCCCGAAGGCGCTCAATTCACTGTCGCTGGCGATGGTGCGCGACCTGGCCGAAACGCTCGAAGCATGGCGTGACGATGCCGCGGTCGATGCGGTGGTTATTTGCAGCAGCAGCGAGAAGGCGCTGTGCGCCGGCGGCGATATCCGCTTCTTCCATGACGTTGGCCGCGCCACGCCGATGGGCGGCAGCGCGCTGCTGGAGGACTTCTTCACCGAGGAGTACGCGCTCAATCACCTGATCCATTACTACCCGAAGCCGTATGTGTCGCTGATGGAGGGCGTGGTGATGGGCGGCGGCATGGGGATCGCGCAGGGCGGACCGGAGTGCGGCATCCGCATTGTCACGGACGGCAGCAAGATCGCCATGCCCGAGGTGAACATCGGCTTGTTCCCGGATGTGGGCGGTTCGCACTTTTTGTCGCACGCGCCGGGGCAGCTGGGGAACTACCTTGGCCTGACCGGACTCACAATTGGAGCGGCCGATGCGTTGTACGTGGGACTCGCGGACCTGTATGTGCCGCAGGCGCAGATGGCGGCCTTGAAGGACCTGCTCGACACCACGCCAGGCAGCGCCCTGCGCGCGGCGATCGAGACGTTTGCGGCGCCGTTCAAGGGGCAGGCGGGGGAGAGCGCGCTGGAAGCCAACCGTGCGGGCATCGACAAGCATTTCGGCGCGGGGTCGGTCGCTGCGGTGATGGCGTCGCTGGAGAAGGATGACGGCGCGTTCTTCCAGAAGGCACTGGGCGCGATGCGCCAGCGCTCGCCGCTGATGATGTGTGTGACGCATGAGCTGCTGGTGCGCGGCAGGGAGCTCGATGTGGCCGACTGCCTGCGCATGGAGCGCACGCTGGTGCGGCATAACTTCGAACATGGCGAAGTGCTGGAGGGCGTGCGCGCGCTGGTGATCGACAAGGATAATGCGCCGAAGTGGAACCCGTCCACGCTTGACGAAGTGACGGCCGAAATGGTGGAGAAGTTCTTCGCGCCGGTATGGCCGGCCAGGGCGCATCCGCTGCGGCATTTGTAATCGCGCCTGCAGGGCCGCGCGGATCTGTCCATGCGTTCCAGCCTGGCCCGCCACGCTCGCGTTGTTACGACTGTTCCCTGTGCCTCAATACCACGCGCTCGGTCGAGCTGAAGTACGCGGCAAGCCGTTCTGCCATGTACACCGAACGGTGCTGACCGCCGGTACACCCCAGCGCCACGGTCAGGTAGCTGCGGCTGTCGGTCTTGAAGGATGGGAGCCACTTCTCGATAAACGCGCGGATGTCCTCCAGCAGTTCCGCCGCGCTTGGCTGCGCATCGAGAAACGCGATCACCGGCGCGTCCTTGCCGGTCATCGGACGCAGCACATGGTCGTAGTAAGGATTGGGCAGGGCGCGCACGTCGAATACGAAGTCGGCATCGAGCGGCACGCCCAGTTTGAATGCGAACGATTCGAAGAACAGCGTCAGCGGCGCGCGCTCGATCTCGACCAGTTCCTTGATCCAGGCGCGCAGCTTGTTGGCCGACAGTTCGGACGTATCGATTACATGCCCCAGATTCTCGATCGCCGACAGCCGCTCACGCTCCTCCAGGATGCATTCGATCAGGGTGCGGCGCGATGCAGGGTTCTCGTCCGGGCGCAGCTGGTGCGACAGCGGGTGGCTGCGGCGGGTTTCGGAAAAGCGCGCCACCAGCGAGTGCGTGTTGGCAGTCAGGAACATCGTCTTGATGTCGTGTCCGTCGTCCTTCAGCCGCTTCACATTTGCCGGCAGTTCCACCAGCGACTGCGCACTGCGCGCGTCGACCGCCACTGCGAGCTTCGTGGTGCCGTCGGCGACCAGCGCGGTGACCAGGCTCGGCAGCAGTGCAGGCGGCAGGTTGTCGACGCAATAGTACCCGGCGTCTTCAAGAACGTTGAGGGCCACTGATTTGCCGGAGCCGGAGATTCCTGTAATGAGTACGATGCGCATGGCTCGATGATACCGCAATGGCATCATTGTTGCTCAGCGTTTCATCGCGTTACGACGCGTAAAGACTGATTGCAGCCCTCAGCGCGGGTTGATCGGACAGATCAGGAAGCGCTTGTTGTCGCAATAGTCGCCGCGGCACGCCATGCTGATGGCGGCAAACCCCGGCGGGAAGCGCAGGGTCGGGGTTTCTTCCGATACCCAGCTCGTCCACTGGCAGCTGGGGCCGCCAAACGTCGCGGGAAAACCGTCCTTGAGCGCCACGCATTCGAGCGCCACGTTGTCGCAGTACTTGCCTTTGCAGGAAAAGCCGGTGATGAACGCCGGCTCGCCAGCGGGCCAGTCGCCCCGTTCGTACATGTTCGGGACGTTGCACTGTGCAACCGCGTCGCCTTCTTCCGAAACAAATTTGGACCAGCGAATATCGTGGATCGCGCGCTGGCCGGTGCCGCAGATGGGTTCGATATTGTCGCAGTAGCGGCCGGTACAGGTGATGCCGGCAACCAGGCGGTTGCCGCAGCTGACTGGCGGCGTCTCTTCGGAAATTACCTGGGCCAATGCGCCCAACGGAAGGAGCAACGCGGCGGCGGAGACAAGCTTGGTGAAGTCCATCACAGTCTCCCGCATCCGTTGGCGATGCAGGTTGGACTGTGCCGGCGGACCGAAGTTCTAGTCGCCAGTCATTGCTTGTCGCTGACGTTCCATGAATTCCTGCAGCGTATCGATACCGCGCAGTTGAAGGATGGTGTTCCGCACGGCCGCTTCCAGCAGAACCGCGATGTTACGGCCCGCCGCAACAGGAATCACGACCTTGCGGATCGGCAGTCCCAGCACGTCTTCGGTCGGGAAATTAAACGGCAGGCGCTCAACTTCTTCTTCCGCCGCGCCGCGCCGCACCAGGTGAACGATCAGCTTCAGGCGCATCTTGCGGCGCACCGCGGTCTCGCCGAAGATTGCCTTGATGTCGAGCAGGCCAAGGCCGCGCACTTCGAGCAGGTTTTGCAGCAGCGGCGGGCAGCGCCCTTCGATCATGTTCGGCGCGATGCGCGAGAATTCGACTGCGTCGTCGGCCACCAGGCCGTGGCTGCGCGAGATCAGCTCCAGGCCAAGCTCGCTCTTGCCCAGCCCCGAGTCGCCGGTAATCAGTACGCCCACGCCCAGCACGTCCATGAACACGCCATGCATGATGATGCGCTGCGCGAGCTTCTTCGACAGGTACACGCGCAGGTAGTCGATCACCTGCGCGGCGGGCAGCGGCGTCGAGAACAGCGGGATGTTCTGCTCGTCGCAGATGGCGAGGATGTCGGGTGGCGTATCGAGCCCCTGCGCGATGACCAGCGCCGGCGGGCCGCCGCCGATCAGCTCCGTGATCACGTGCGCGCGCGAGCTCGATTTGAGGCGGTGGTAATAGGCCAGTTCCTGGTGTCCGAAGACCTGGATGCGGCCCGGATGGATCAGGTTCAGGTGGCCGACCTGGTCGGCGGCAGATGCCACGTCGCCCGAGATCAGGCGCTCGCCGCCGGGGAAGCCGGCGAACCAGCCAAGCTCCAATGACTCGCGGTTGTCGTCGTACAGCCGTTGGATGGTCAGCGGGGTTTGCAGCATGAACAGGTCTTCGCAATGTGGGCGCTATGCGCCCGGAACCCCAAGTTTAACCCAAGGCCTGAAGGCTGGGTTGCCAGCTGGTGATGCGGGCATGGACCGACTTCGGGTCCGGGTCAAGCGACAGGGCAGTGCGGAAAGCGTCGTCCGAGAACATCTCGGCAATCTCGGACAGGATCTCGAGGTGCTGCTGGGTGACGTGGTCCGGAATCAGCAGGAAGAACAGCAGGTTGACCGGCAGGCCGTCAGGCGACTCGAACGGAATCGGCTCGGCCAGGCGCACGAAGGCGCCGAGCGGCGACTTGAGGCTCTTGCTGCCCTTGATGCGGCCGTGCGGCACCGCGACCCCGTGTCCGAGGCCGGTCGAACCCAGGCGCTCGCGCGCAAACAGGTTGTCCGATACGGTCGAGCGGGCAATGCCGCAGTTGTTTTCGAAGATTAGACCGGCCTGCTCGAAGGCGCGCTTCTTGCTGGAGACTTCGAGATCGAGCAGCACGTTCTCGGGCGACAGGATTTTGCTAAGATTGGTCATGACACACTGTGTTATGTTGCAGTGCACAAAGGTGCTTGCGAGCCAGAATTATAGGCCTGTTTTGCGGCCGTGACATTCGTTTTCGACTTGGCCGAAGGACCATTCGAGTGCCCCGGCCCATCCACAACCTCATATGGCGTTGTTTTATTGAGAATCAAGCCCAGCTCAACAGTATGGAGCGCCTGTAACGTGAAGGTATTCCTGTACGGCAACCTGGTCAATGCGGACGGCGTGTGCCGATCGGGAATGTTGATCTCGCTCAGACGATCATTGGCGCGCATTGCGCAGGTTTGGCGGGCGCCCGGTCGAGAAGTTGGCGCGCCACGGATTGATATCCAGGCCGCCGCGGCGCGTGTAGCGCGCGTAGACCGCCAGCTTCTGAGGCGCGCACTGGCGCATGATGTCGACGAAAATGCGCTCGACGCACTGCTCGTGGAACTCGTTGTGTTCGCGGAAGCCGATCAGGTATTTCAGCAGGCCTTCCTGGTCGATCTGCGGCCCGACGTAATGAATCTGCACGCTGCCCCAGTCGGGCTGGCCGGTCACCAGGCAGTTCGATTTGAGCAGGTGCGACACCAGGGTCTCGTCAACCGGCGGCTCGCCTTTGACGGCCTTCAGCAGCGCCGGCGTGGGCGAGTAATTGTCCACGTCGATATCGAGGCGGTCGAGCAGCAGGCCATCGAGCTCGCCCATCTTCAGGCGGCCGAAGTCTTCCTGCATCGTCACCGTGACGTGCACCGGCGCGCCGGCGGCGCTTGACACGTCCTCGCGCAGCAGTTCGGCCAGCGCGTCCTGGTTTGTCAGGCGCGTCTGGTTGAACGAGTTCAGATACAGCTTGAACGACTTCGACTCGATGATGTTGGGCGAATCGGCCGGCACCGTGAACGTCGCAATGGCCACCTGCGGCTTGCCGCGCATGTTCAGCCATGACAGCTCGTAGGCATTCCAGATGTCGACGCCGAAGAACGGCAGCGCGCCGGTGATCTGCAGCTCGTCGCGCTTTTGCTGGCGCGCGATCGGGAACAGCAGCTCGGGCGCGTACTGCGTCTGGTAGGCGGAGGATTTACCCAGTGGTGATTGGTCAGCGGTGTTGGTCATTGGCGATCAAAGGAAAAGCTTGTAGACAGGGTTGGCACTTTCGTCCCAATAGCGGTAGCCGAGGGTGGTCAGGAACTGGCGGAACGCGTCCATCTCGCCGGATGGCACCTGCAGACCGACCAGGATGCGGCCGACGTCGCCGCCCTGGTTACGGTAATGGAACAGGGAGATGTTCCAGTTCGGCGCCATGCTGGCGAGGAAGCGCATCAGCGCGCCCGGGCGTTCCGGGAACTCGAAACGATACAGCAGCTCATCGTGCGCGAGCGCGCTCTTGCCGCCGACGAGGTGGCGGATGTGCAGCTTGGCCAGCTCGTCGTGGGTGAGGTCGAGCGTGCGGAAGTCGTGCTGCTCGAATGTGCGCGCCAGCAGGCCTGACTCGCCGCGCGCGGCGATCTGGATGCCGACAAAGACGTGCGCCTCGCGCTCGTCGCTGACGCGGTAGTTAAATTCGGTGACGTTGCGCGGCCCGACCAGTTCGCAGAAGCGGCGGAAGCTGCCGCGCTGCTCCGGGATCGTCACCGCGAACACGGCTTCGCGCGCTTCGCCCAGTTCGGCGCGTTCGGCGACAAAACGCAGGCGGTCGAAGTTCATGTTGGCGCCGCAGGCGATCGCCACCAGCGACTCGTTGCGCACCGGGTTCTTCGACATGGCGGAGCGCTCGACGTAGGCCTTGGCGCCCGCAATGGCAAGGGCTCCTGCCGGTTCGAGGATGCTGCGGGTGTCCTGGAACACGTCCTTGATGGCGGCGCAGATGGCGTCGTTGTCGACGATGATGATCTCGTCGACGTACTGCTGCGCGAGGCGGAAGGTCTCTTCGCCGACCAGGCGCACCGCGGTGCCGTCGGAGAACAGGCCGACGTCCGACAGGGTGACGCGCTCGCCGGCCTTCAGGCTGCGCGCCATCGCGTCGGAGTCGAGCGTCTGGACGCCGATGATTTTGATGTCGGGCCGTACCTGCTTGACGTACGCCGCCACGCCGGCAATCAGGCCGCCTCCGCCGATGGCCACAAAAATCGCGTGGATCGGGCCCGAATGCTGGCGCAGGATCTCCATCCCGATCGTGCCCTGGCCGGCGATGACGTCAGGGTCGTCGAACGGGTGCACGAAGGTCAGCTTCTGTTCTTTTTCGAGCGTCAGCGCGTGGTTGTAGGCGTCGGTGTACGACTCGCCGTGCAGCACCACTTCGACGTTGGCCCCGCCGCGCGCCTTGACCGCGTCGATCTTCAGCGGCGGCGTGGTGGTGGGCATCACGACCAGCGCGCGGCATCCGAGCTTGCAGGCGGACAGGGCGACGCCCTGCGCGTGGTTGCCGGCCGAGGCGCAGATCACGCCGCGCTTGAGCTGGGCCGCGGTCAGGTTGGCCATCTTGTTGTAGGCGCCGCGCAGCTTGAAGCTGAACACGCTCTGCATGTCCTCGCGCTTGAAGTAGATGCGGTTCCCGAAGCGCTCGGACAGCGTGGGGGCCAGCTCCAGCGGGGTTTCGTCGGCCACGTCGTAGACGCGGGCGGTCAGGATTTTCTTGAGGTAGTCGATTGTCATGGTCTGCAAAGTAGATGGGGGATGACGGGTTTGTTTCGACTGTCCTGACCGGCGTGTGGCCGGGGCGTGCAGTGCGAAAGGCGAGCGCGGGTGGCAAGCTCTGCCTATCGTGTCGTTACGTTAGGTTTTCCTCATTATAATGGACCCAACCTTTGTCGTCTTTGGCCCCTATGATCGAATCCGCAGTACTCTGGCTGCTTAAAGTGCTGGCCGCTCCCACGGTTGGCCTCAGTTCGGTCTTCATCATTTCGTTTGTCTCCGCCACCCTGGTGCCGCTTGGCTCCGAGCCGGCGGTGTTCGCCGTCGTCAAGGCCAACCCCGAGATGTTCTGGCCGGCGATCCTGGTCGCCACCGTCGGTAACACGCTGGGCGGGGCGGTCGACTACTTCATCGGCTACCGCGCCAAGGTGGCCTTTGCCAAGGAGCGCGAAACGGTATGGTTCAAATGGCTGGCGCGCTTCGGTCCGAAAGCGATGCTGCTGTCGTGGATTCCCGCCGTCGGCGACCCGCTGTGCACCCTGGGCGGCTGGCTGCACCTGCCGTTCTGGCCGAGCATCGGCTATATGGCGATCGGCAAGTTCGGCCGCTACCTGACGATGACTGCGTTGCTTCTATATGTGCCGGACGACTTCTGGAAACAGATCGGGCAAATGCTGGCGTGATTTGCAAATATTATTTGCAAAAAGGCCGCTTTTTGCAAATAAATGATGGCCGCGGTCCCTTGTATAGACGTGAAATACTGGCGCCGCCCAGCGTTGTGCAACGCAATACGCTAGAATGATCTTCCCTAGGGTCAGTCTGACAAGTCCACGATTACATGAACGCACCCGCACAAATCCAGGCACTGCTGGCGGAAACGCCGAACGGCCCCGCGGCTTCCCGCCTGCGCGAAATCCCCTATAACTACACGTCGTTTTCGGACCGCGAAATCGTCATCCGCCTGCTCGGCGAAGACGCCTGGCTGCTGCTCGACCAGCTGCGCGGCGCGCGCCAGACCGGCCGCTCCGCGCGCATGCTGTACGAAGTGCTTGGCGATATCTGGGTAGTGCGGCGCAATCCGTACCTGCAGGACGACCTGCTGGACAACCCCAAGCGGCGCCAGGAACTGATCGACGCGCTGCACCACCGTCTGTCGGAAGTCGACAAGCGCCGCCTCAGCGTGGACTCGCTCGATGCGGACGACACCGACGCCGACATCGCGCGCAGCCGCAGTGCCGCCGTCGAAAAGCTGCTGGCCGCCGCGACGCGCGCGGTCGAAGACTTCGGCAACGAGTTCCGCCAGACGTACGACCTGCGCAAGCGCGCCACCAAGGTCCTGGGCCGCTACACGGAAAAGCACAACATCCGCTTCGACGGCATCAAGCGCGTCTCGCACGTCACCGACGCCACCGACTGGCGCGTCGAGTATCCGTTCGTCGTGCTCACGCCCGATAGCGAAGACGAGATGGCGGGCCTGGTCAAAGGCTGTATCGAACTTGGCCTGACCATCATTCCGCGCGGCGGCGGCACCGGCTACACCGGCGGCGCCATTCCGCTGACGCCAATGTCGGCCGTAATCAACACCGAAAAACTGATCGCGCTGGGCGAAGTCGAAATGACGATGCTGCCGGGCGTCGGGCGCGAATACGCAACCATCTATTCCGGTGCGGGGGTAGTGACCAAGCGCGTGTCCGACGCCGCCGAACGCGCCGGCTTCGTGTTCGCGGTCGATCCGACGTCGGCCGAAGCGTCCTGCATCGGCGGGAACATCGCGATGAACGCAGGCGGCAAGAAGGCCGTCTTGTGGGGCACCGCGCTCGACAACCTCGCTTCGTGGCGCATGGTCGACCCGAACGGCGACTGGCTGGAAGTGACCCGTATCGACCACAACCTGTCGAAGATCCACGATACGCCGCTGGCGCGCTTCAAGCTCGAATGGACGCATCCGTCCACGCGCGGCGCATCGAAGGACGAGCCGTTCAAGACCGAGATCCTCGAGATCGAAGGCCGCCGCTTCCGCAAGGAAGGCCTGGGCAAGGACGTCACCGACAAGTTCCTGGCCGGCCTGCCGGGCATCCAGAAGGAAGGCTGCGACGGCCTGATTACGTCGGCGCGCTGGATCCTGCACAAGATGCCGAAGCACACACGCACCGTCTGCCTGGAGTTCTTCGGCCACGCGCGCGACGCGATTCCATCGATCGTCGAGATCAAGGACTACCTGGACGGCCTGCCGGCCAAAGGCGGCGAAGCGTTTGCGACGCTGCGCCTGGCCGGCCTCGAGCACCTCGACGAGCGCTACCTGCGCGCGGTCGGCTACGCCACCAAATCGAAGCGCGGCGTGCTGCCGAAGATGGCGCTGTTCGGCGACATCGTCGGCGACGATGAAAACGCCGTCGCGCTGGCCGCCTCGGAAGTGGTACGCATCGCGAACACCCGCGTCGGCGAAGGCTTTGTCGCCGTCAGCCCTGAAGCGCGCAAGAAGTTCTGGCTCGACCGCGCACGCACCGCCGCCATCGCGAAGCACACCAACGCCTTCAAGATCAACGAAGACGTGGTGATCCCATTGAATCGCATGGGCGAGTACACCGACGGCATCGAGCGCATCAACATCGAGCTGTCGATCAAGAACAAGCTGCAGCTAATCGACCAGCTGCGCAGCTTCATCGGCGCCGGCCACCTGCCGGTGGCGAAGGGCGACGACGCAGCGCGCGAAGGCATTGGCGCCGACGAGATGCTGGGCGACCGTCCGCAGCAGGCGCTCGACTTGCTCGTCGCTGCGTGTGAGCGCTGGACGTTCGTGCTGGCGAACCTCGACCAGCCGCTCGCTGCGGTTAAAGGACGCCTGCTGGAGCTCGGCGTGCCCCAGCCGGGCGACGTGTACGACGCGCGCCTGGCGCAGCAGCCGGGCGCGACGCTGTTCGACGTGGTGCAGGACCGCACCGTGCGCGTCTCGTGGAAGCAGGAGCTGCGCGCCGAACTGCGCCATATTTTCAATGGCGGCTCGTTCAAACTGATTCTCGACGAAGTCACCGCGATCCACCAGCGCGTGCTGCGTTCACGCGTGTTCGTCGCGCTGCACATGCACGCCGGCGACGGCAACGTGCACACCAACCTGCCGGTCAACTCGGACGACTACGCGATGCTGCAGGATGCGCACGAAGCGGTCGCGCGCATCATGAAACTGGCGCGTTCGCTGGACGGCGTGATCTCGGGCGAGCACGGCATCGGCATCACCAAGCTGGAGTACCTGACCGAAGACGAAATGAAGGACTTCCGCGACTACAAGCTGCGCGTCGATCCGGAAGGGCGCTTCAACAAGGGCAAGCTGCTGAACAACCCCGAGTTCAACGCCGACCTGCGCAACGCGTACACGCCATCGTTCGGCCTGATGGGCCACGAATCGCTGATCATGCAGCAAAGCGATATCGGCGAGATCGCCAACAGCATCAAGGACTGCCTGCGCTGCGGCAAGTGCAAGCCGGTGTGCACCACGCACGTGCCGCGCGCGAACCTGCTGTACTCGCCGCGCGACAAGATCCTAGCGACCTCCGCCCTGATCGAAGCCTTCCTGTACGAAGAACAGACCCGGCGCGGGGTCTCGATCCGCCACTGGGAAGAGTTCGAGGACGTGGCCGACCACTGCACCGTGTGCCACAAGTGCGTCACGCCATGCCCGGTCAACATCGACTTTGGCGACGTGTCGATGAACATGCGGAACCTGCTGCGCAAGATGGACAAGAAGAGCTTCAACCCGACCACCGCGGCCGGCATGTTCTTCCTGAACGCGACCGACCCGACCACCATCAACGCCACGCGCAAGGTGATGATCGACTGGGGCTACAAAGCGCAGCGCGCCGGTAACAGCTTCCTGAAGAAGTTTGCGAAGAAGCAGACCAAGGCGCCGCCGCCGAGCACGGGCAAGCCGCCGGTGCGCGAGCAGGTCATCCACTTCATTAACAAGAAAATGCCGGGCAACCTGCCGAAGAAGACCGCGCGCGCGCTGCTCGACATCGAAGACGACAAAATCATCCCGATCATCCGCAACCCGAAGGGCACCACGGCCGACACCGAAGCCGTGTTCTACTTCCCGGGCTGCGGGTCCGAGCGCCTGTTCTCGCAAGTGGGCCTGGCGACGCAGGCGATGCTGTGGGAAGTCGGCGTGCAGACCGTGCTGCCGCCGGGTTACCTGTGTTGCGGCTATCCGCAGCGCGGCGCCGGGCAGTACGACAAGGCCGACAAGATGATGACGGATAACCGCGTGCTGTTCCACCGCATGGCCAACACGCTGAACTACCTCGACATCAAGACGGTGCTGGTTTCGTGCGGCACCTGCTACGACCAGCTCGCGACCTACGAGTTCGACAAGATCTTCCCTGGCTGCCGCATCATGGATATCCATGAATACCTGCTGGAGAAGGGCGTCAGGCTCGAAGGCGTTACCGGTACGCGCTACATGTACCACGAGCCATGCCACAACCCGATGAAGCTGCAGGACTCGGTCAAGACGGTGAACTCGCTGGTATCGACTTTTGATAACGTCAAGATCGAGAAGAACGACCGCTGCTGCGGCGAGTCGGGCACGTTCGGCGTGTCGCGTCCGGACATCGCGACGCAGGTCCGCTTCCGCAAGGAAGACGAGATGGAGAAGGGCGCGGCCAAGCTGCGCACGGACGGCTTCGGCGGCGACGTCAAGATCCTCACCAGCTGCCCGTCCTGCCTGCAGGGCCTGTCGCGCTACAATGAAGATTCGGGCACCACGGCCGACTACATCGTGGTGGAGATCGCGCGCCATAAGCTGGGCGAGAACTGGCTGCCCGAGTATGTGGCGCGTGCCAACAACGGCGGTATTGAAAGGGTGCTGGTGTGACCTGCGAATTGTGCGAACTGAAGACGCCGACGGTTTATCGCGACGACAAGCTGTCGGTGATCATCGTCGACGATGCGGCGTATCCGGGCTTCTGCCGCGTGATCTGGAACGATCACGTGAAGGAGATGAGCGACCTGCCGCGCGAAGACCGCATGCATATCAACGAAGCGGTGCACCAGGTCGAGATGGCGCTGGTGAGCGTGATGAAACCGTTGAAAGTGAACCTGGCAAGCCTGGGCAACATGGTCCCGCATCTGCACTGGCATGTGATCCCGCGCTTTGAAGACGACGCGCAGTTCCCGAGCCCGGTGTGGGCGCCTGCAGTGCGCACCACCGACGAACCTGTACTGAAAGCGCGCCGCGCGCTGCTGCCGCAACTGGCGGCCGACATCGCGCGCCGGCTGGAGAAAAAAGCATGACACCTACTGAACTGACCGTCCGCCAGAAATCCAAAGTTCTCGACATCGCCTTCGATGACGGCAGCGCGTTCTCGCTGCCGTTCGAACTGCTGCGCGTGTATTCGCCATCCGCCGAGGTGCGCGGCCACGGAACAGGACAGGAAGTGCTACAGCTGGGGAAGCGCGATGTCGGCGTGATGGCGCTGGAGCCGGTGGGTAATTACGCCGTGCAGCCGACCTTCACGGATGGGCACAATACGGGCCTGTTCACGTGGGATTACCTGTACAAGCTGGGTAGCGAACAGCAGGCGCTGTGGGCCGATTACATGAAGCGCTTGCATGCGGCCGGGTTTGAGGGCGACAGCGGGCGCGAGCCAGGAGCAGCTATCCCCGGCGCGCCAGCTGCAGCCAAAGGCTGTGGCAGTCACTAACGTCGGGTACGTGGCTCATCCCATCTGACCCATTTTCAAGCCTTCGATCGCGTGCCCCTGTACGATCGGCTCCAGCTTATCCACGACCCGTCCCGCCAGGTGCCTGCGCACTTCATGCGGCAACGAGTCGTAATAGGCCCGCGTCACCTGCAAATCATGCTTATCCGCGTTGGTGCCGTCCGGCGCATCCACGCCCAGCACGAACACCGGCCGTGACTTCTGCGACTGGTTCGCCGTCCCCCGGTGGATGGTCAGCGCCGACCTGGCCGAGATGTCGCCCATCTTCGCCAGCTTTCGCTGCGCCCGCGCCTCATATCGCGCGCTGAACTCCGGCCCGGGAAACATCAAATCGCCGCCGCTCAAATCATCCCACTGCGTCCCCGGCGCGATTTCGAAAGGCCCCATCTCCTCGGTGACGTCGACAGTGGTGATATTAAAAGCCAGCGAATTTAATCGGCGCCCGACCAGGGTAGCCTCAGGCGACGGAAAGTCCCGGTGCCACGGCTGCTTCATCGCGCCCGGGCCCGGCACATCGAACCCGGCCTCGACAATCTTGTAATCCGGCCCCAACACCGCCGTACATACAGCCACGACCCACGGATGGCTGATGATGTCGGCAAAGCCGCTTAGCCTTTCCGGATGGATCTCGACGTAGTAGCGGCTCGGCCCCCGCGCGAGGGCGCCACCCGGCTTGCTGAGCGCTTCTTCAAACAGCATCGCAATATCGTGACCCAGCAATTGAACCCATTCACGCGAAAACGCACCCTTGCAGGCGATGAAACCATCGCCGTACAGCCCGCCCATGATCGCGGCGACGTCGTACTTGCTGTCCTGCGGGAAAGTAGAGTTGTCCATGACGCCTTCCTAGCGGTTCCAAGCGGAATATTTTGCCACGCATTTCGCCCTGTTCCGTTTGAAAACTTAAGCGGAACTTAGGCACGCTCCCCTCTTCACAACGCGCTTGTATAATGCGCTAAGATTAATCTTATCTGTGAATATGACCAACACCACCCATTTCGGCTACAAGACCGTGTCGGAAGACGACAAGGTCCGTGAAGTCGCCAAGGTTTTCCATTCGGTCGCGTCGAAGTATGACGTGATGAATGACCTGATGTCCGGCGGCCTGCATCGCATCTGGAAGGCGTTTACGATTGCCAACGCGGCGGTGCGGCCCGGCTTCAAGGTGCTCGATCTCGCGGGCGGCACGGGCGACTTGTCGATGGCCTTCGCCAAGAAAGCGGGCCCGACTGGCGAGGTGTGGCACACCGATATCAACGAGTCGATGCTGCGCGTTGGCCGCGACCGCCTATTGAATAACGGGGTCATTACCCCCACGTTGCTGTGTGACGCCGAAAAACTGCCGTTCCCGGATAACTACTTCGACCGGGTCAGCGTGGCCTTTGGCCTGCGCAACATGACGCACAAGGACCAGGCGCTGAAAGAAATGCAGCGCGTCCTGAAGCCGGGCGGCAAATTGCTGGTGCTGGAGTTCTCGAAAGTGGCCGCGCCGCTGCAGAAACCGTATGACGTATATTCCTTCTCGGTCCTGCCTTGGCTGGGCCAGAAGATTGCCGGCGATTCAGAAAGCTACCGTTACCTGGCTGAATCGATCCGCATGCATCCTGACCAGGAAACCCTGAAGTCGATGATGCAGGAAGCCGGGCTGGAACGGGTTGAATACTTTAATCTCACGGCGGGTGTGGCCGCTCTTCACACCGGTATCAAACTTTAGGATGACAAAGCGATGAAAAAATTACTTGTGACCATGATGCTTGCGATCACGACGATGTCGATGGTTGTCGAGGCAACCGCGCGTCCGATGGGCGGCAAGCGCTCATTTGGCCGCCAGTCGCCAGCTGCGATGCAACGGGCTAACACCCCGACGCCAGCGCCGGCACCAACGGCAGCTCAGCGTCCGGCAGCTGCCGGCGCAGCCGCCGCAGCCCCAGCCGCAGCCGCGGCCAAGGGCGGTATGTGGAAAGGTATGCTGGGCGGTGCACTGCTGGGCCTCGGCCTTGGCGCGCTGCTGTCGAGCATGGGCCTGGGCGGCGCGGCTGCCAGCATGATCGCGAGCATCCTGATGATCGCACTGCTGGCAATGGCTGGCCTGTTCATCTGGCGCATGTTCAAGCGTAAAGACACGCCTGCTAACTCGGCATTCGAAGGCTTCAACAAGCCAGTCGCTGCGGGTGCAGGCGGCGCGACGCCTGAAATCGGTTCGGCCCTGCCGCGCGCTGGCTACCAGCCGGCCGCGCAGCCAGCCGCTTTCCAGCCTTCGCAGCAGATGCCTGGCAGCGCCGGCGACAGCCAGCCGCACGTGACCACGCCATACGGCGTGCCATCGGACTTCGACAGCGCCACTTTCCTGCGCCACGCGAAATCGAGCTTCATCCGCATGCAGGCCGCATGGGACAAGGCCGACTTCAACGACCTGCGTGAGTTCACCACGCCGGAAGTGTACGCAGAGCTGAAGATGCAGATCCAGGAACGCGGCGACGTGGCCGACTTCACCGACGTGGTGTCGATCGACGCTGAACTGCTGGGCATCGAGACCACCCCGGCCGATTACCTGGCAAGCGTCAAGTTCGTCGGCAAGATCAAGACCGACCCGACCGCACTGGCCGAGCCGTTCACCGAGGTGTGGAACATGAGCAAGCCGATCGATGGCAGCACCGGTTGGGTTCTCGCAGGTATCCAGCAGCTTTCCTAATTATTATTTAGGAAAGTAATTGTGCGGGCGGAATTAAGCCCGGCAAATGGTAAGATCAAGGCCGCCCGCTAACACCGGGCGGTTTTTGTTTTTCAG
>DASWSX010000213.1:0-9657 GCA_036402435.1 Telluria sp.
GGGGCATTTCTCATTCAGCGTTCAGGCAGATCACTTCGGTGGCTTGACCTGGTTGCCGATGACGCCGCCGACAGCGGCGCCGCCGACCGTGCCAACAGTGCTGCCGCCGGTCAGTACGCCGCCGATGACTGCACCGGCGCCAGCGCCGATCGCGGTGTTCTTGTCTTGTGCCGACATGTTGGCGCAACCGCCCAGACCGAGGGTAACGGTAAGCAGTGCGGCAGTCGCTGCGAGAGTTTTAATCGATTTCATCTTGGGTGCTCCTTTACGTTGGTTTTATTTCAGGCGGATGTCGTTCTTGACCGACTTCACACCCTTGACACTGCGGGCGACCGACGATGCGGTAGCGACGCTGTCCGCCGACGACACGAAGCCGCTCAGCTGTACCACGCCTTTGAACGTTTCGACATTGATTTCCGAAACCTTCAGGGTAGGTTCATTCAGGATTGCCGCTTTGACGCCCGCGGTGATCGCGGTATCGTCGATGTATTCGCCCACGCTCTCCTGCTTGGCCGTATTGGCGCAGCCGACGACGGTGGTCAGCATCAGGGCGCTCAGCAGCGTTGCTGCAAACTTCAGGTTTTTCATGTTGTTATCCTCTGTAGTGGGGTTGTATTCGTGCGTTGCGGCGCGGCAGTGCCGCGACCGATGAGGCTAGCTTAGGCGGTCATGCCGGACTGGTCTGTACGCCAACGCACGTAGTCCGCCAGGCTGAGCGGCACCTTAGCGCCCCTTGCGCTTGCCTGGCGGGGGCGCTACCGGTTTTTCGCGCGCGGCAGCCAGCAGCTTGCCGCATTCGCTTTCCTCGCCCGGCCCGGTATTGACCAGCGGCAGCAGGGCCGCCAGCGGCGCGGCCAGGGTCGCCAGCGCCACCGCGCCGCCGGCCTTCATCGCCAGCACGCCCTTGTCGACGCTGACTGCCGGCTTCTTGAACGGGCCGCGCACGTACAGCGGCGCGCGCAGCGAAATAATGCGCAGCCCCTTGGTCTTCGGGTTGATCGTCAGGTTGATGGTTTCGTCGGCCAGGCTGACCACGCCGTCGACGTGAATGATGGCTTCCTCGGTGTCGACGACGAAGGTGCGCGAATACATGATGCCGCGGTCGACCGCGAAATCGGTCGCCATGCAATTGATGCGCACCTGCTTGTCGCCGAACAGCGTGGTCAGGATGATGTTGCCGACGTTCAGCCCCATTTTTTCGAGCAACAGCTTGCTGACCGTGCCCTCGTTGATCAGGGTATGGATCTCGCCGTTCGATGCCCCGAGCAGGGTGGCGATCGAATTGCCCGTGGCCGACAGGGCGGCGTCGCCATTGACCTGGCCCACCGATGCCTGCAGCCCCTCGATCGCCGGGAACAGCTGCTTGATCTGCAGCTTGCGCGCGGTGACCTTGGCGGTGGCCTTGATGGCGTTCTTGCCCTGGCGGCCACTGCCGTCAAGCCTGATGTTGGAGGTGAGGGTGCCGCCGGCCATGCCGAAGCTGAGCGGGGCCAGCGTGATGACGCCATCTTTCAAGACCAGGTGGGTCGACAGCTTGCTGATGGGCAGCTGCTTCTCGCGCACGATGCTGCCGGCCGAATAGCGCACGTCGGCATCGATGGCAGTCCAGCGTTCGGTGCGGAATGTTTCCACCGGCAACACCTTGTCCGGCGGCTGCACCGGCGCGACGCCGCGCCGTGTCTTGCTGGCGTTCGAGTCGGCGCCGATCAGCGGGCCCAGGTCGTCGAAATGCAGCAGCTTCGACCGGACGGTGCCGGTCAGCTTGCCGCGCGGCTCGCCAGTCTGGAACGTCAGGGTGCCGCCGAGGTCGCTGGAGCCGACCTTGCCGCTGAATTTGTCGTAGGTCCAGCGCTTGCCTTCAGGGCCAAGCTCGCCGATCAGGCGGCCGGAGGTGGTGAATGCCGGCGTTTCCGGCAGCAGCACGCCGATCAATGGGTATAGCCGCGCCATGCTGGGGCCCGACAGCCTGAGTTTCATGTCGAGCGCCGCCAGCCGGGTCGGCTTGGTCACCGTGCCCTCGAAGGCGATACGGGTGCGGCCCATCCGGAAGTCGGCCTCGAGCGGGTAGGGCGTGCTCTGGTGCTTGAGCGAGAGCACTGCGCCGGCCTTGCCGCTGCCGGTCACCGGGGCGCCATTGTAGGTGCCGCGCAATTTCCAGCCGACCCCGTAGGTGGGGTCATTGGCCAGCGTGTCGACATCGGCCACGACGTCGGCCTTTTCGATCGCATCCTTGTAATAGATCACGCCTTTGGTAAACACGATCCGTTCAAGGTCGAGCGTCCACGGCGACTTCTTCTCTTCTTTCTTGAAGGTCCAGTTGTTCTTGCCGTCGGCATTGCGCTGCAGGTGCACCACCGGCGCCTGGAACTGCAGCAGCGGGATGGCGATGCGCTTGTTGAGCAGCGCGAGCGGGTCGAGCGAGAACGAGAACTGGCGCACGCTGGCCATGTCGCCGGCCGGCATGCCGGTCGGGTTGCCAACGTGAACGTCGTTGGCCACAAGGTGTGGCCAGGGAATGAAGTCGCGCCACGTGCGGTTGCGTTCCGCCATCTTTTCGGATGGACGCTCCCACGACAACGACAGGTCGCCGGCAATTTCAAATGGCCGCCCGATCGACTCGCTGGTGCGCGCGTTCAGCCAGGGCCGCGCCTTGTTCCAGTCATAGGTCAGGAGAATGACCAGCGCGATCGCGGGAATGGCGACCAGCACGCCGATCACGGCAAGGATGATTTTGGTACGGCGCGATACCGGCTTGCCGGCGCCGCTGCCTGCTTTAGCTTCGGACATGGCGATCCTTCCATTATGAAGAGCCCAGCTTAACGTGAAAGTTGGTCGCTCTATGTGCGCTACCGCACCCAGCCTTGTGCCGAGTTTTCTTATCTGGATGCTATGTGCGTCAGCGAACCGAACTTGCTTGTGAATCAGCTTATAAAGTTATTATGAAATCAATTAACACATTGGAGAACCCGAAGATGAACATGCAATCGAAGAATCGCCTCGCAACAGTATTGTGCAGCTCGCTGCTGCTGGCTGTCGTGGGCTGCGCCTCGTCGCAGAAAGCGCCGGCAACTGCCGATGTCGCGGTCTCGAAAGCGGCGGTTGAGAATGCAGTGAGCGCCGGTGCGGCAGACCTGGCGCCGGAAGAAATCAGCCTGGCGCGCGCCAAGATGCAGCGCGCCAGCCAGGCCCTGGCGGCCAAGGACTATGCGCTGGCACGCGACCTGGCCAACGAAGCGCAGGCCGACGCGAAGCTGGCCCAGAGCAAGGCCAATTCGGCCAAGGCGACTGCCGCGTCGAATGCACTGCAGGAAGACCTGCGCGTGCTGCGCGAAGAAGTCGACCGCGCCAAGCAGTAAGCAATGTTCGGCGCCCCGCGGCGCCAGGCTCCAGAACCAAAAACAATCAAGGAATACAACATGAAACATCACTTGCTGAAGTCCGCCATCCTGGCCAGCGCCGTTCTCCTGTCCGCATGCAGCAGCGTGCCGCTGACAACGCCCGTGCTCGACCAGGCCCGTGGCGATTTCGTCGCGGCCAACAACAACCCGCAAGTGTCGAGCTATGCGCCGCTTGAATTCAAGCAAGCCAGCGATGCGCTCGACCAGGCCAACGCGGCCGCGGCACGCAAGGACAGCCTGGAGGAGGTCGACAAGCTGGCCTACCTCGCCAAGCAAAAAATCGCCACCGCCCAGGAAGTGGCAAAGCGCAAAGCTGCCGAAGCCGATATCGCCATGGCCGGCCAGCAGCGCGACCAGGTGCGCCTGGAAGCGCGCACCGCCGAAGCCGAGCGCGCGCGGGCTGACGCCGCCGCCGCCCAGGCCCAGACCGCCGACGCCCAGCGCCAGGCTGCCAGTGCCCAGCAGATGGCCGCCGAGGCAGAAGCCGCCGCGCGCGCCGCCGAAGCCAAGGCAGGCCAGTTGGAAGCCATGATGGCCGACCTGCAGGCCAAGAAAACCGAACGCGGCATGATCATCACCATCGGCGACGTGCTGTTTGCAAGCAACCAGGCAACCCTGACCCCGGCTGGCGTGGCCACCGTGCGCAAGCTGGCCGAAGTGCTGGTGCAGAACCCGGAGCGCACTGTTCTGGTCGAAGGTTTTACCGACAGCTCCGGCGGCACCGCACATAACCAGGCGCTGTCGGAGCGCCGCGCCAATTCGGTGCGCGATGCACTGCTGGGCATGGGCGTTGCGCGCGAGCGCGTCGCCGCGCGCGGCTATGGCGAAGCGCACCCGGTCGCGGCAAACGACACCGCTGGCAACAAGCAGCTGAACCGCCGCGTCGAAATCGTGCTGTCGAACGAAGGCCGCGCAATTCCGCCGCGCTAACTGAAATTTCAAGGAAATAACATGGAAGAAACGAAAAAGCCGCTCGGTCATGGGTTCGACGTGGCGGCCATCCGCGCCGCCGCGGCCAACATGGACGACGGCGCGGTGACCGAAGGTTACCAGGCCGACCGTGAAGCCGTGATCAACATGCTCAACGACGCGCTCGCCACAGAACTGCTGTGCGTGCTGCGTTACAAGCGCCATTACTACACCGTCAGCGGTCCCAATACCGGCCACGTCAAGGCCGAGTTCCTCGAGCACGCGCAACAGGAGCAGGACCACGCCGACACGATCGCCGAACGCATCGTGCAGCTGAACGGATCGCCGAACTTCAATCCGGCGACCCTGACCGCGCGCAGCCATGCCGAGTACGACGAGTCGGAAGACGTGCAGTCGATGGTGCGCGCCAACCTGATCGCCGAGCGCGTCGCCATCGAGTCGTACCGGCAAATGATCGCCGCCATCGGCGATAAAGACCCGACCACCCGCCAGATGCTTGTTTCCATCATGGCCGTGGAAGAAGAACACGCGGATGACATGCGCGATCTTCTGTCCCTGTAATTCACTTTTTTTTAATTCACTTAGGAGTTCATCATGATCGATACCAACATGCGCACCAACACCTCGTCTTCCGCCCTGAACAGCAACATGGAAAACGTCCAGACCGACATCAAGACCCTGGTCAAGGATGCCCAGTCGCTGCTGACCGCAGCTGCTTCGCTGACCGGCGAAAAGGCCGAAGAGATGCGCGGCCGCGGTATGCAGCTGCTGGACCAGGCCATGGGCAAAGGCAAGGAATACCAGGGCCAGGCTATGGTACGCGGCAAGGAACTGGCGCACACCGCCGATGTCTACGTTAAGGACAACCCATGGCGCACCGTTGCTGCCGCCGCGAGCGTCGGCCTGCTGGTCGGCGTCATCCTGGGCCGCAAATAATTAATGCCGGGAGAAGCCATGGACCACACGACAACAACAGTACATGGCCCCGGCTTGTTTAGCGGCCTGACCGGGCTTGCCAAAAACATTCTCGGTCTCGTTGTGTCGCGCGTTGAGCTGGCGGCACTCGAACTATCGGAAGTACGCAACCACGTCATCGAACTGGTGGCCATCGGCGCCCTGGCGCTGATCTGCAGCTGGTTCGCGATTGCGTACGGCACCGCGATGATTGTCGCGCTTTCGTGGGAATCAATGGGATGGAAAATCCTGCTGGTGATGTTCCTGGTCTTTATCGCCATTACCGCGGCCCTGGTTTTCAAGGCCAAGGCAATGCTCAAGGAAGGCAAGCTTGCCTTCCCCGAGACGATGAACGAACTCAAGAACGACCGCGACATGCTGCTGTGACCGGCCAATAACAAGAGGGGGACTACATGGACAAAGACGGCGAACTGATCAAAAAGATTGCGGATAGCGACACCGAGAAGTCGGAGCGCAAGGCCCGGCTGTTGCGCCAGGGTGATTTCTACCGCGCCGGCATTGTGCAGGCGAAGGCCAACATCAAGCACGGCGCCAAGCCGGAAACCATTTTTCACAACGCGCTGGACCATGCGACCTTCGCACTGCGCACGCGCGTGGACGGTTTGCTGCGCCCGACCGGCATCAACGTCGGTACGGTGATGCCGTACGCGATGAGTGTCATCAGTTTCATCAACCGTCGCCGGCTGCACAAGCCAGCGATCGGCGTGGCAGCGCTGATGGCGGGCGCGGCCTGGTATGCCCAGCGGCAAAGATCGCGGCTGGCGCAGCGCTAATTTGCGGGAAACCGAAAGAAACATGGTGGGGCTTGAACGGCGCTGGAATCATTGATTCGGCGCCGTTTTTTTTTGGAGGGGAGATGTTACTTCTCCGCGAAGAGCGTAGCGGGGCCCGGCAGGAGGAGGGGCGATGGCCGCGGCCAACGTCCTGAATCCGCACGGCTTGCGCATCGTCCTTGTGCTGCAAGGGGGCGGCGCGCTCGGCGCCTACCAGGCCGGCGTCTACCAGGCGATGCACGAGCATGGCCTGATTCCCGACTGGATCGTCGGCACCTCGATCGGCGCCATCAACGCCGCCCTCATTGCCGGTAACCGCCACGAGGACAGGCTCCAGCGCATCAGGACATTCTGGGAGCGGGTATCGCACCCCGACCGGGTCGACATGGCGCAGGTCAGCGACAGCGAGCGCAGGTCGAACATCATGTTCAGCACCTTCAATGCGGTCGTGCACGGCGTGCCCGGGTTCTTCACGCCGCGCTGGTTCAACGGGTTTGCGTTCGGGTTGCCGGTGGCGCCGGAAAACGCCTCCTTCTACGATACGTCCGAACTGTGCGGGACGCTGGCCGAACTGGTCGACTTCGATTACCTGAACAGCCCGGAAAGCATGCGCCTCACCGTGAACGCGGTCAACGTCGCCACTGGCCAGCTGACCCACTTCGACAGCCGCACCATGCGCCTGGCGCCCGACCACGTGCGCGCGAGCGGCAGCCTGCCGCCGGCGTTTCCACCGGTGCGCATCGATGGCCAGCTGTACTGGGACGGCGGCCTGTATTCCAACACGCCGCTCGAATCGGTGCTGAACGTCCTGCCCGAGGGCGACGCCTTGTGCTTCATGGTCGACCTGTGGAGTGCGAACGGGCCTGAACCATCCACGTACGACCAGGTCCATACGCGCCAGAAAGACGTCACCTATGCATCGCGCTCGACGCGCCATATCGCCGACTACGCCAGGATGCATCGCCTGCAAGACAAGCTGCGCGACCTGTACGCGCGCCTGCCCGTGAGCGAACGCACCGCCGAAGACGAGCGCGAGCTGGCCGCGCTTGGCTGCGAAGCGACGCTGCATATCGTGCGGCTGCCGTATTCGGGGCGCGACTGGCACATGGCGGCCAAGGACATCAATTTTTCCAAGGGGTCGATCGACTGGCGCTGGGACCAGGGCTATGCCGACGGCCTGCGTGCGGTCGGGGATGCCGCGTGGCTGAGGAGTATCGAGGAAGACACGGCCGTCGTGGTACACGAACTGCCGTCATCGAGGGACCGGCGGCGCGAGCCGGGCCGCTAGGCAAGACGAAAGCGCAGGATGCAAGGGCAGGGCGGAGCAAGGCGCGGCACATCGGCCAGGCGTCCCGCACCGTCCCCCCTCGCGGCCTGTCAGTTGGCCGGCTGTGCCGTCGCCTTGCCGCGCGCTTCGGCCATTTCCTTTTGGTAGATGGCGCGTGCCTGCTTCAGGCAGCTGGCGCGTTCGGCGGTCGGCTGGCGGCGGCAGTTGCCCTGCGCCTCTTGCAGGCCAGCTGCGATTTCCTTTTGCAGGGTGCGCAGCCGCTGGGCAGGCGTCGTGTCTTCCTGGAACCAGCGCTGCGGATCGCCGCTGGCGATTTCGGCCGCCTGCTTGCGCGCGGTTGCCGCAGGCACGTTCTGGTCGCTCGAATCCTGTGGCGCCGCGCCGGCCTGCACGCTGGCACTGGCACTGGCGCTGGCGTCAACGGCGGTAGTGCGCTGGTCGCCGGCCTGCTGGGCCTGTGCGGTGGCCGCTGCCAGCATCAGCGCGAGCGCGGCCGGGATCGACCGCAGGAATCGTTGCTTCTGATAGTTCATGTCACCTCCATCGAAAACGCAGTGGAAAAAAAACCGGCGCACGAGGCGCCGGTTCAGTTTGCTTTTTACAACCGTCCGGTAAGCAGCAGGACGATCAGGACGATCACCAGGATTCCGGTGATGCCCACTGGCCCGTAGCCCCAGTTGCGGCTGTGATTCCAGGTCGGGAGAGCCCCGACCAGTGCCAGGATCAAAATGATCAGCAGTATTGTTCCCATGGTCAGCTCCTAAAAAATGTGTGAGACGAAATGAGCTTCGCCAATGTTGTTTCTAACTGCTGGGAAATCCCGGATTAATAACGGTAAGCGCGGCCGTCAACGATACGCACGCGGTTGCCCACGCGCAGGTCATAGACGCTGTCTTGCATCACCGAGCGGTACTCGCCGTTATCCATGCGGATGTTGATCTGATACATGTCGCGGGCATTGGCAGCGCGGTCGCCTTCGACCTTGTTGCCCAGTGCTGCGCCACCGACTGCGCCGGCCACGGTTGCTGCGGTACGGCCGCTGCCGCTGCCAACCTGGTTGCCGACCAGTGCGCCGACCAGGCCGCCGACGACTGCACCGGTGCCGCTGGTGCCCGACGAGCCGCGGGTCACCTGGATCGAGTCAATGGTGCCGTAGCCCATGGCGGTGCCAGCTGGCGCGCCATATGCGCCGCCGTAAGTGCCGGTGTTGTAAGGATCAGGCGTGGTGCTTGCGCAGCCGCCCAGCAGTGCTGCGCTGGCAATCATCAGTGTTGCAATGGTGGTATTCGACTTCATTTTGTTCTCCTTTTGCAAATGTGTGAGGTCAGGATAGACCTGACAGATTTACAAGGTCTGTGCGTTTCCGCACCTTGGACAGCGCGATTTCACAGCAGTTCGAAATATTGATGGGCGTTTTCGTTGCGTCGTTTCCAACTTTTCTAAAATAAATTTTCCTGTGTTCGGCAGCGTACAGAACAGCACGCCCAACCCGCGTAAAACATCAGTCATGACTGATCGTTTTGATAACTGGAGAAAAAATAATATGAGAGCTCACCTCGCTATTGCCCTGCTGTGCAGCGGCGCCTGGTTCGCCGGGGCAGCCCAGGCAGCGACGCCCGAAGCGAAGGTCGCGTACAACGAAGCACGGGACCGCGCCGCGCTGGAATACAAGACGTCGCGCGCCAAGTGCGGCCTGATCACCGGCAACCCGAAAGATGTGTGCCTGGCCGAAGCGAAGGCGGTGCGCGTGCACGCCGAGGAAGAAGCACAGGCCCATTACAAGAACACGCTGAAGGCCTACACCCAGGCCCGCCTGCGCATCGCGTCGGCCTATTTCGATGTCGACAAGGCCAAGTGCGCCGCCCTGACCGGCAACGACAAGGATGTCTGCCTGCAGCAGGCCAAGGCGACGCTGGTAGCGGCCCAGGCCGATGCGCGCGCCGACAAGAAGACCATCGAAGCGCGCAATGACGCACGCGACGACAAACGGACGGCTGAATACAAAGTTGCGCTTGAAAAGTGCGACGCGTTTGCCGGTGCGGCCAAGGACACCTGTGTCACGTCCGCAAAAAACCAGTACGGAAAGTAAGGCTGTCACGCCGTACCGACCAGCTCGATTCGAGCATTTTTTGATTAACCACTGAAGGAGTTTCACCATGAAAATCGCACAACGCATCGCCCACATCATGCTCGCAGCATCCGTCCTGACCACCGTCGTTGCTTGCGCACCGACCGCCAACCGCGAAGGCACCGGCGAGTACATCGATGACTCCGTCATCACCGGCAAGGTAAA
>DASWSX010000214.1:0-5908 GCA_036402435.1 Telluria sp.
CCACCTTGCGTCCGCGCTCCCTGCCAGACGCAACGGCTGCTAAAATGCGTGCCGCCTGACCCACTACACATAGACAAGACACCTATCTAATGAATCCAGCCCAAGACCTTTCCTTCCTCGCGCTGATCAGCCAGGCCCACCTGATTGTGCAGCTGATCATGGTGTTGCTGCTGGTCCTCTCGCTCGTCAGCTGGACCTATATCTTCCGCAAAATGTTCGCCATCCGCGCCGCACGCCGCCAGACCGAGCAGTTCGAGCGCAGCTTCTGGGCCGGCGGCAACCTCCACACCCTGCACCAGAGCGCCAGCAGCAACCGCGACCAGAGCGGCGCACTGGCCCGCATCTTTGAAGCCGGCATGGGCGAATTCGTCAAGGGCAAGGCCGCCGCACGCGAGGCGCTCGACGTCAGCCCGGTGCTCGACGGCGCCCGCCGCGCCATGCGCGCGGCCTTCCAGCGCGAAATCGACGGACTCGACTCGCACCTGAACTTCCTGGCGTCGGTCGGATCGGTGTCCCCGTACATCGGCCTGCTCGGCACCGTATGGGGCATCATGAATGCGTTCCGCGGCCTGGCCAGCGTCGAGCAGGCAACCCTCGCCACCGTCGCTCCCGGCATCGCCGAAGCGCTGATCGCCACCGCCATCGGCCTGTTCGCCGCCATCCCGGCCGTGGTCGCGTACAACCGCTTCACCCACGACATCGACCGCCTTGCGATCCGCTTCGAGAGCTTCGTTGAAGAATTCTCGAACATCCTGCAACGCCAGTCCCGTTAAGCGAAAAGGCAGACCATGGCTTCATTCTCCAGCAGCCTGCGCGGCGGACGCGGACGAAAGTTCAAGTCGGAAATCAACGTCGTCCCGTATATCGACGTGATGCTGGTGCTGCTGATTATTTTCATGGCAGTGCCGCAGGCAACCAATCCGAACGTGATCAACCTGCCGAGTGCCGCGAAATCGGCCGCGCCGCCGGACGACTACATCCAGATTTCGCTCAAGCCCGACGCCACCCTCACCATCGGCGTCAACGGCAAGAACCCGGTCGCGGCCGAGGATGCGCCCGACCGCGCCGCCGTGCTGCGCCGCCTGCGCGCCCTGCACGAGGAAAACCCTGACTACCCGGTCATGATTTCCGGCGACCGCGAGAGCAAATACGACGATGTGATCCAGTTGATTTCCGAAGCGAAGAAAATGGGCATCAACCGGGTCGGACTGGCAACCAAGTGACGGCAATGAGTACCGCTGGCGCCAACGGCACGCAATACCGCCTGCCACCCGAACCAAGCCGCTGGGGCTCGATCACCCTCGCGGTGGTGGTCCACGCTGGCCTGCTGTTTTTCCTGTGGGCCGGCGTGAACTGGCAGAGCACGCCGCCGGTCGCCGTCGAGGCCGAAGTGTGGGACATGAAAGTGCAGTCGGCCGCCGCGCCGCCTGAGCCTGCTCCGGAGCCGAAGGTCGAGCCGGAACCGCCTCTTCCACCTCCCAAGCCGGTCGAGCGCCCGCCGGAAGTCGAGGCAACGCCGAAGCCGCCGGACATCGCGCTCGAAAAGGCGCGCCTGCGCGCCGAGAAGCTGAAGGAAGAAGAACGCGAGAAGAAGAAACTCGCCGAGCAGAAGCTTGCCGACGAAAAAGCCAAGAAGCTCGAAGAGCAGCAAAAAGAAAAACAGGAACTGGCAGAGAAGGCAAAAAAAGAAAAAGCCGACAAGCTGGCAAAAGCCAAAGCCGAGGCCGCCGAAAAGAAAAAGCTGCAGGAGATGCGCGACGCCGAAATGAAGCGCATCACCGGCGCGATCGGCACCAGCGGCACCGCCGCCAAGTCGACCGCCCCGCGCATCGACAGCGGCTACACCGCCAGCATCACCGCCAAGGTCAAGAGCAACACGACCTTCCTGGGCAGTACCGATGTGCCGGGCAACCCGCGCGCGGTGTTCAAGGTTGAGCAGTTGCCGACTGGCGAAATCATCTCGGCCAGGAAGATCAGGAGCAGCGGCGTGCCCGCGTTTGATGATGCTGTGGAGAAAGGCATTATCAAATCGTCACCACTACCCAAGAAGAAAGATGGTACGGTAGAACGAACACTTGAAATCGGATTCTCGATGAAGGACCTCGATTGAGGCTTTATCGGAACCACGAACCTGGATAGAAACGGAACCATGAAAAAAATCAGCTATGTGTTTTTCACCGCGGCCGTCCTGATCGGCGCCACCGCGAATGCCCAGCTTAAAGTCGAGATCGCCGGTGTCAGCAGCGGCCAGATTCCCGTCGCCGTGGCAACGTTTGCCGACGAGGGCGTCGCCCCTGCGCAAATGTCCGCCATCATCAAGGCCGACCTCGAGCGCAGCGGCGTGTTCAAGGTCATCGACGCCGGCAGCGGCTTGTCGGACACCTCGCCGATCGATTACGGCCAGTGGAAATCGCGCGGGGCCGATGCGGTCGTCGTGGGCAGCGTGCAAAAGCTGGCCAACGGCAGCTTCAACGTCCGCTACAAACTGCTCGACACCATCAAGGCGACCGAACTGTCGACGCTGGGACAGACCCCGACGGCAAAATACACACGCCTGGCAGCCCATAAGATCGCCGACGACATCTACGAAAAACTGACCGGGACCCGCGGCGCCTTTGCGACCCGCATCGCCTACGTCAACGAGAACCGCCGCGCCAAGGATTACCGCCTTGAAATCGCCGATGCGGACGGTGAAGCGGTGCAGGTTGCCGTACGTTCGAACGAACCGATCATCTCGCCATCGTGGTCGCCCGACGGCACCAAGGTGGCTTACGTCTCGTTCGAAAAGCGCAAGCCAGTCATCTACGTGCAGAACCTCGTCACCGGCGGGCGCAAGATCGTCGTCAACGAAAAAGGCAGCAACTCGGCCCCTTCGTGGTCGCCGGACGGCTCGAAACTGGCGGTCTCGCTGTCCAAGGACGGCCACACCCAGGTCTACAGCGTGAACGCGGACGGCGGCGGCCTGCGCCGCCTGTCGAACAGCAACGGCATCGACACCGAGCCACAGTGGTCGGCTGACGGCCAGCACATCTACTTCACCAGCGATCGCAGCGGCGGCCCGCAGATCTACCGCATGAGCGCGAACGGCGGCGCCGCCTCGCGCGTAACCTTCAACGGCAACTACAACATCAGCCCGCGCGTTTCCTCGGACGGCAAGACGCTGGCCTGGGTCTCGCAGCGTAACGGCTTCTCGTTGTATGCCATGGACCTGGCCAGCGGCCAGGAAATCCGCCTGGCCGACCAGGCCACCGAACCGAGTTTTTCGCCTAACGGCAAGTACATCATGTATGCGACCAAGGGAGGAGGACGCACCTCACTCGCCGTGGTCTCCGTCGATGGACGCGTCAAGCAGCGCTTAACAACCCAGGCAGGAAACATCAGGGAGCCCAACTGGGGTCCCTTCATGAAGTAATTTTTAACCCTCGATCAGGAGAAAAACCATGCGCAATATTAAAAGCGTAGCCTTCATCATCACGAGCGCTGCCCTGCTCGCAGCTTGCAGCTCGCCAGTCAAACTGAACGACGCTCCCGTCGTCGAGCGCGCACCAGAAGCAGCGCCAGTGACCGACACCCGCGACGTCCGTCCAGTCGAGACCGGCTCGGTTGACCCACTGAACGACCCAAAGGGCGTTCTGGCTAACCGCAGTGTTTATTTCGACTACGACAGCTATGTTGTGCGTGACGACGGCCAGGCAGTTGTCCAGAACCACTCGGGCTTCCTGAACAAGAACAAGGACCGCAAGATCCTGATCCAAGGTAACACCGACGAGCGCGGCGGCACCGAGTACAACCTGGCGCTGGGCCAGAAGCGTGCTGAAGCGGTTCGCAAGTCGATGGCAGCGCTGGGCGTGGCCGAGTCGCAGATGGAAGCGGTATCGCTGGGCGAAGAAAAGCCAAAGGCAACCGGTTCGGACGAAGCGGCCTGGGCTGAAAACCGCCGTGCAGACATCGTCTATTAATATCTGACGGCTGTACCGCAGAGAGACAACGGGGCGCTTGCGCCCCGTGTTATTGTAGGGTCCGACGCTTGCGGCAGATCCCTGCCCTTGCCAAGCAAGCAGTACAGATTTGCAACCAGGTTTTGAAAGAGTCACGACCATGATTACATTCTCCAAATCCCGCTTTGCCGCCGCCGGCCTCGTATTCGCCGCCCTGCTGCCGCTGCAGGCATCGGCCGGCATCCTCGACGACGACGAAGCGCGCCGCGCGATCCTTGAGCTGCGCACCAAGGTAGACAACCTGGCACGCGACTTCAACAGCCGCCTCGAGAGCAAGTCCGACAAGGCGGCCGCGCTGGAAAGCCTGAACCGTCACGAACAGACGCTGCAGGAAATCGCCCGCCTGCGTGGCCAGGTTGAAGTGCTGGCCAATGAGCTGGCCAACATCCAGAAGGGCCAGAAAGACCTGTACGCCGACATCGACGCGCGCATCAAGAAGCTTGAGCCGCGCCAGGTCGTGATCGATGGGCAGGAAGCCGCGGTGGCTCCAACCGAACAGCAAGACTATGAGGCAGCGCTGGCGCTACTCCAAGGCGGCGACTACAAGGCAGCCGCGGCCGCACTGTCGGAATTCGTACGCCGCCATCCTGAGTCCGCCTACGCCGCCAACGCGCAATACTCGCTCGGCACTGCCTATTATGCGCAGCGCGACTACAAGAAAGCGATTGCAGCGCAACAGGTCGTGGCCGTCACGTACAAGGACAGCGCGAAGGCGCCGGACGCCATGCTCAACATCGCCAGCAACTACATCGAGCTGAAGGACACCAAGAACGCGAAGAAGGCGTTGCAGCAGCTGGTATCGAAGTATCCCGACGCTCCTGCCGCACAGACGGCGAAGAGCCGTTTGGCCGCACTGAAGTAAGTAAAAGCAAGAAAATTTGTGGCTGGCGGCATTTGACAGGATGCTCATAGCCCCCTATAATCTTGCTTCTTTCGGGTCGTTAGCTCAGCTGGTAGAGCAGCGGACTTTTAATCCGTTGGTCGCAGGTTCGAATCCCGCACGGCCTACCACGAATGCGCAGTAAGCAAAAAGCAGTTACGAGAAATCGTAACTGCTTTTTTGTTTTGGGATGCCGCACCGTACGCCAGGGGTCAGACCCCGATTTTTCCGTTAGGGGTCGGACCCCGATTGCCACCAGGGCTAATTACTTCAGCGGCCAGAACCAGACCTCCCGGGACGTCCAATAGCACCCCGTCGCCGAACCATCGATTTCCTGTCCGCAGCGAAGGTAATAGCCCCAACGATCTTTTGCGACGATGGCAATATGCCCTTGCGCCTGCTCGTCTCCATAGATATTGAAGAATGACACGATTCCGCGCCGGGGGCCTATTGCAGCTTCGGCCTCGGGGCCGCCCTTATATTTCTCCGGCGGCCCCAACTGGCCCACGAGCCAGTGGCTCAGCTTTCGCTGCCTCGTCTCGATTTTGCGGCCCTTGTATTTCCCGGCCTTGATAGCCCAGGTCCCCGGATTCGGAAAGCCCGCGCCGAGGAGTGCCAGGCTGAGCCGGATCGCGCAAGTATTGAGGAAGTTGGGGTTCCCGACGTTCTCGGGATAGCCCACCCATTGGTAAAGCTCTTCAGGACTGACGCTCTGGGTGTCGGGAAAATGACATCTCAACGCGCCATAAGGAACGATCATTTAGGCCTCCGTTCGGCTTTCGTGGAACAAGGAAACCGTTTGCGCCAATGCTCGACGATCAGGGCGGCGGCGTTGCTCCGTAGCTCGGCGTGTGGTAACTGCTGAAGATGGCGCCGCGTATCTTCTATCAAGGTGTGCGGCTTGGGCTTGCTGTTGGTCCAGCACCACTCACGGCCTTCACTTGCGTCATGCACGGCCTGGATGTAACCGTGGACGAATTCGCCATTCACCATGTCACGGTACTCGGCGGCAATCGCCCGATTGGGGAAC
>DASWSX010000215.1:0-5524 GCA_036402435.1 Telluria sp.
GTCGGACAAGGAACTGAAGATGGCAATGGCGCTGGTCGAGGGCATGAGCGAGGAATGGCATCCCGAGGAATACCACGACACGTACCGTGAGGACGTGATGGCGCTGGTCGAGAAAAAGGTCGAGGCCAACGAGACCAAGACAATCACCATGCCAGGCAAGGAGAAAGCAGCGCCGTCGTCCAGCAACGTCATCGACCTGGTCGCGCTGCTCCAGCAAAGTATCGGCAAGAAGCCGGGCAAGGCGGCGGCCGCGAACGACGAGGATGAGGAGGAAGAGTCGGAAGACGAAGCCCCCGCCCCCAAGGCGAAAAGCAAGGCGCCTGCCAAAACTGCAAGCAAGACCGCGGCAAAGACGGCAACGCGCGGCGCTGCGGCTGCGAAACCGAAGGCCAAGGCGGCGACTGCAAGCAAGGCTGCTGCCCCGGCCCGGCGGAAATCAGCATAAGGAACCGGATGGAAGAGTTTTTCTCACTACTCGAATGGCCGGCCATGGCGATCAGCCTGGCGGCCGCTTATTTGCTGGCCTCGCAGAAGCCCGAGAAACGCGTGATCGCGTTCTGGCTGCTCATTGTTGGTAACGTCATGTGGATCGCGTGGGGATGGGGCGAGGATGCCTGGGCCCTGATTGCGCTGAATGCGGGCCTGATGGCGCTAAATGTGCGCGGAATTTTCAAGAACGAGCATGGGGCGGAGAGCCCGGCCCGATAAACGACCACGATACTCGATCGGCGGATGACGCGCGTTGCGCTATTCCGCCCTACCGTTCTTGGCGACATTCAAAATTATCGTAGGGCGGATAAGCGCGTGCGCGCATCCGCCATTGCCAGTGTCACGTTGAGGCATGCAATGGCGGATGCGCGCGTTGCGCTTATCCGCCCTACAGTTGGAGGCGCAACCGCCAGCATTACTTCGCTGGCTTGTACCCCATCTGCTTCATCGCGGCAGTCAAGGTTTTGGCACTCTTCGCATATGCCGCCCATGGTTCATTGCCGCGATCGAGCCGCGTATGCGCGTTTTGCACATTCCATTGGTCGCCCGCCTTGATCACGCTAAGTTCATCCCACGCCAGCGGCACCGATATGCCCAACCCCGGCCGCACCCGCGCCGACCACGCGCACGCGGTCGTCGCACCGCGCCCGTTGCGCAGGTAATCGATGAAGATCTTGCCGACCCGGTTGCGCGGCCCACTCTTGAACGCAAACCGGTCCGGCAGCGTCATCGCCATGTGATGCACGATCGCCTGCGAGAAGTCCTTCACCGTGTCCCAGTCGTAGCCGCCCTTGATCGGCACCACCACGTGCAGCCCCTTGCCGCCGCTGGTCTTCAGGAAGTTCGGCAGCCCGAGCTCGTCGAGGAAGGCATGCATCAGGTGCGCAGCTTCCTGCATCGTCGCCCATTCGACGCCGTCGCCGGGGTCTAGGTCGAACACCATCCGGTTCGGCGTTTCATACGCCTTGCCGGTCGCATTCTGCGTATGGAACTCCACCACGTTCCACTGCGCCGCCGACAGGATCCCCTGCGTGCTGCCTACTTCCAGCATTGGTGGATGATCCGGGTCAAGCGCCTGGTCCATCTGCTTCATGCCAGGCAGCTTGCCTACCTCTGCGTGCTTCTGGAAGAACAGCTCCCCGCCCACGCCAGCAGGCGCGCGCACCAGCGATACCGGCCGGCCCTTGAGGTGCTCCATCATCAGCGCCCCCACCAGCGCGTAATAGCGAACCAGCTCGATCTTGGTCGTGCCGCTTTGCGCATCGATGACGCGGTCCGGATTGGTAACCTTCAGGTCGGCGGGCAGCTTGCCTGCCGGTGCGGCCGGTTCGTTTGATTTGGTTTGTGTCGCCACGGTGTCCTCCAGGTGTTTTGCGGTTTCGCGCGTGATTGCCTTGGCCGGCTTGTCCTCGCGCAGGCCGTGGAACACGGCGTGCCTTACCGACCCGGTCTTGGTCCACTCGGCGAAAGCCACTTCGGCGATCAGCTTCGGCTTGACCCAGTGGTGCTTGCGGCCCACGACCGCCTTGGGCGGGAACGGGCTGGTATCGCTATCGAGCGCCGTCAGCCGCTTCTTCAGCTCGCGCAAAGTCGCTTCATTAAAGCCGGTGCCCACGTTGCCCGCATACTGCAGCACGCCGTCCTTGTCGTACACGCCAAGCAGCAGCGCCCCGATGCCGGTGCGCGAACCCTGCGGATCGGTGTAGCCGCCGATGACGAATTCCTGCCGTTGTCCACATTTAAGCTTGATCCATTCCGGCGAACGCCGTTCGACGTAGCGCGAGTCACGCCGCTTGCCGATAACGCCTTCGAGTCCCATCTTGCACGCGGCGACCACCAGCTCCTGCGGGTCATTGCCGAATTCGGCGCTGAAGCGCACCATGTCCGACGGCGCTTTTTCGAGCACGGCCTGCAGCATGGCGCGGCGCGCTTCCAGAGGCACATTACGCATGTCGTAGCCATTGCAATAAGGGGCGTCAAAAATAAAGTAAACGATTTCCGCCGTATTGGAGCCGTCGAACGCGAGTTGCAGCATGCCGAAGTCTGGTTTGCCGTGTTCGTCATGGACGACGATCTCGCCGTCGTACCAGCCGTCCGGAAGCTTCATCGCCGCCATGCCCTTCACGAGGTTGGGCAGCTTATGGCTCCAGTCGTGGCCATTGCGGGTGAACAGTTTGACCGTCTTGCCCTCGACCCGCGCCAGCAGGCGGTAGCCGTCGAACTTGATCTCGAATACCCAGTCCTCGGGCGTGGACGGTGGGGCGTCGACCAGTGTCGCAAGTTCCGGCGACAGCGACGCAGGCAGGTCAGCCTTGACTGCTTCGGGATGCACTTTTCCGCGCGCAGGTTTCGCCGCCTTGGCGGCAGGTATGGCCTTCCTGGCCGCCGCGGCTACCGGCGCTGCCTTCGTCTTTGCCTTGGCTTTGCCGCCCGCCTTGGGCATTGCCAGATTCTTCACGCTGTCCGGCATTTCATCGACGACCGAGAACTCGGCGCCGGGCCGCACGTAATCGTCCTTCTCCTTGATCAGCAGCCAGGGCTCCTGCTTTTCGCCCTTGCCCTTCATGCGGATCAGCACCCACTTGCCGTGCATTTTGTGGCCGTGCATTTCAAATTTCAGGTTCCCGCTTTCATAGCCTTCGCGCGGATCACCCAGCGGTTCCCACGTGCCCTTGTCCCAGATAATGACCTTGCCGGCGCCGTACTGCTTCTCGGGGATGGTGCCTTCGAAATCGGAATAGGAGATCGGATGGTCTTCGACATGGACCGCCATCCGCTTGTCCTTGGTGTCGTAACTCGGCCCCTTGGGAACGGCCCAGCTTTTCATCGTGCCGTCCAGTTCCAGGCGGAAGTCATAGTGCAGCCGGCTTGCCCAGTGTTTCTGGATCACGAAGGTAAGTTCACCCTCGGCGACCTTCCCGCCTTCGGCCGGTTCCGAGGTGATCTCGAAGTTGCGCTTCGCCTTGTAGACTTTGAGCGGATCAGTCGTTGCCATGGCGTGCCTTTTGGTATGAGGATATTGCCGAGTGTACGGTCCGCACGACTGAAAAACTGTTCGCCAGCTAACGCTTTGTAAGGAGATGTAAGGATCTCAAACGTGCGCTCAACAGCGTTGGTAAGATTGCCGCACGTAACAAGTACCAGGCAGTACCGGGCGTCCTTTCTTGCTTGCAACCATTGAGGACGCCCGCCCTCTCCCCCGCCGCCACAGCGCTGTCGAGTTGGTCTACAATCGGATGCGGTTCACTTCGAAACCCACCCGGCAGAGGCCATATGGAAAAAATCGTTTTTCTCGACCGCGACAGCCTCGACGCCAATGTGCGCCGCCCTTCATTCGACCATGAGTGGACCGAGCATCCGGGAACCGCGCCTGGCGATGTGTTTCCCCGCCTGCAGGACGCTACCATCGCGATTACCAATAAAGTGCCACTGCGCGCCGCGGACATCGCGCGCCTGCCCGAACTGAAGATGGTCGCCGTCGCCGCCACCGGCACCGACAACGTCGACCTGGCCGCCTGCCGCGAACGTGGCATCGTTGTCTCCAACATCCGCAACTACTCGCTCGTTTCGGTGCCCGAACACGTGTTCACGCTGGTGCTTGCGCTGCGCCGCCAGCTGTTGTCGTATGTGGCCGACGTGGCCGCCGGCATGTGGCAGGCCCAGGACCGCTTTTGCCTGCTCGGCCATCCAATCGGCGACCTGGCCGGCAGCCGCTTCGGCATCGTCGGTTACGGGGCGCTGGGACATAAGGTCGCACACCTGGCGCGCGCGTTCGGGATGGAGGTCTGCGTCGTATCGCGCTCGCCGGTCAGCGATCCCGGCGTCACCGTGCTGTCGCTGCCGGACCTGCTGCGCACCTGCGATGTCGTCAGCCTTCACCTGCCGCTCAACGACAAGACCCGCAACATGATCGGCGCGGCGGAACTGGCGACAATGAAGCCGACCGCGCTACTGATTAATACTGCGCGCGGCGGGCTGGTTGACGAAGCCGCGCTGGCCGCGGCGTTGCGCGATGGCGTGATCGGCGGCGCCGGCTTCGATGTGCTGAGCCAGGAACCGCCCAAGGCGGGCAATCCCCTGCTCGACCTGCGCTTGCCCAACTTTATCCTGACGCCGCACGTCGCGTGGGCAAGCGCCGGCGCGATGCAGACTCTGGCCGACATGTTGATCGACAACGTGGAAGCTTTCGTCAACGGCGCCCCGATCAACGTCGTCTGAAACTCATGCTTGGGCGAGAGGTATGGCTGGAGGGCTCATTGCCAGTAGCAGGTTGCAATGTTCAACACAAAAATTCGTTCGCCGCACCGCATTTTGCGCATGTTTTGGCGCAATTAACACTTCTTTCAAATTGATAGCGAGGATTTCTTGTCAGGTATTCTTAGCCCCAGGCTTCTGCTCAGGCAGTGGAAACAAAGCGACTTTGAGCCTTTCGCTAGGCTTAATGCCGATCCGGAAGTGATGAGCTACTTCCCCACTACTTTAAGCCGAAGTGAAAGTGATGAGTTGGCTTGTCGCCATCAAGGGTTTATTGAGGAACACGGCTGGGGACGTTGGGCCGCTGAGGAGCGCGCAACCGGGCATTTCCTCGGCTTTATCGGTTTGTACATCCCACCAGCAGCCTTGCCTTTCGCGCCATGCGTCGAGATCGGTTGGCGACTGGCCAAATCACATTGGGGCACAGGCCTGGCCACGGAAGGTGCTGCGGCGGCACTGAGCCACGCATTTGACACCTTGAACATGGCCGAGGTAGTGTCGTTCACCCCGATTCATAACGTGAGATCGCAAGCCGTCATGCAGCGGCTTGGAATGCGTCGAGATAAATTTACCTTCGCTCACCCTTCCCTACCTCAGAATCACCGGCTCAGCGAGCACTGCTTGTACCGCATATCGTCCTCGCCGGCAGTCCCTGACCCTAGCGCGTCCCCACATGCCAAGGACAGGTAACTGTCCTGGCTTGGCTTTGCCAAAGTACTCAACTGGCTCCCGGCGGGCAAGTCGCCGGCAGCAGCACCTTCTTGTCAATCAGGTTCACGTC
>DASWSX010000216.1:0-23508 GCA_036402435.1 Telluria sp.
GGTCGCCTCGCTGCGCGTCTGGAAGGCCTGGCGCTCCAGCATGTCCATCGCCTGCGCCTCGCTCGCGCCCAGCACGTGCACGCTGTAGTCGAGGATGGTGTTGGTCACCACGCGCAGGTTCCACTTCGACCACATCAGCCATATCTCGGGCGTGTTGTCGCCGTAGCCCGATTCGAGCATCATGCGTTCGCCGTACACGGCCCAGCCTTCGACCATCGCCCCGTTCCCGAACAGCGACTTGACCAGCGATGGCGACTTGTTGGCGTACACCAGCTGCGCATAGTGGCCCGGGATCGCCTCGTGGATGTTCAGGATCTGCAGGATCCAGTGGTTGTACTCGCGCAGGCTGCTCTCGGCCTGCGCAGCAGTCAGGCCGTCGAGCGGCGTGACGTTGTAGAAGGTACGGTCCTGCGGACGGTACGGGCCGGGCGCATCGATGCTGGCACCGGCCACGCCGCGCTGGTACATCGGCGTCTCGCGCACCTCGAGCGGCTTGTCGGCGTCGAGCGTCAGCAGGTTTTTGCTGGTCACCCACTGCTGCAGCAGCGGGATCTGGCGCCGGATCTCGGCGAAGAACTGGTCGCGCGGCACGTGGTTGGCGGACAGGCGGTCGATCACCATGCCGATCTTGCGGATGCGGTCAGCCGGCTTGGGCGTGGTTCCCATTACCTTCGGCCACAGTTCGTCCGCCAGCGCATCCATGCGCGTGTGGAGCTCGTCGCGCGCCGCCAGCGCCTTGCGGTAGGTCTGCTCGGCCGAACTGCCGGCCTGGATGTCGTGCCTGAACTTCGGTTCGTACAGCGCTTTACCGATCCGGAACGAGCGCGCCGTGCCGGTGGCCTGCTGTTGCCGGTCGAGCGCGATCAGGAAGTCGACATAGCCAAGCAGCGCGGTGCCGGCGTTGGCGATGCGGGTGGCGAACAGGTTCTTCTCGGCCTTCGTCAGGATCGACTGCTGCGCCGCCTGGCCAAGTTCGGCCAGCACCGCCAGCGTGCCGGGCGCCTGGGTCAGCGCCAGCTGGATGTGCTCGTGGGTCGGGTTGCGGATACTCGCTTGCGCCGCCGCGAAGTAGGCCGGCACGTGAGTAATCCGCCTGAGCAGCGTGCGCAGCCGCTGTGGCTTGGAGGCGTACGGCGTGTTCAGCACCACGTCGATCGGCTGGGCGATGTTGTACAGCGACGGGTTCCACTCGAATTCCTTGAAGGTAGCCAGGTACCAGCGGTCCGCTTCGAGCTTGTTGACCAGCAGGGCCAGGTCGGTGCGCTGGCGGTCGGACAGCTTGCGCGGATCGAGCTTGCCGAACCTCTCGAGCCACTCATTGGCAAACGCCAGCCGCTGCGCGCGCGTGGCGGCGCTCGGGATGGTCAGGTTGGCGGCGCCCTCGTATTTGCCGACCGTGATGGCCGATTCCGGGTCGATCTTCCATTGCGCGACCAGGAACTGCATGCTGCGGGTGTTGAACAGGCGGTCCTGCGGCGCGGCGGCGTCTGACGGCGCGGCGGCCAGCACAGCCTTCTTCGCCACCGGGGCCCTGGCCTTGGCGGATTTGCCCTTGACGGTTTTGGTGACCTTGGCCTTGCCCTGCTTCTTTGGCTTGGCGGCGCCAACTGGCGCCAGCGCGAAGGAAGTGAGCAGGACAGCCAGGGCTATTTTCGTTTTAATCATCGTGATCGGCCTCGTAAATACTTGGGCATGAATGGTGGTGGCGCACACGCGCGATGGGCCGTCAGGTTAGCATCAAACGCCGGCGCCGAGCCCATTTTGTAACAGCCGGGGGCATCTCAGTGCCCCAGGCCTTCCTGCAGCATCCGCAGCATGTCGGCGGGGGACATGCGCGCCGCCGCGTCGCTGCCATCGAGCAGGCTGTCGGCCAGGTCTCGCTTGTGCTTGTGCAGGTCGACGATGCCCTCCTCGATGGTGTTCTTCGCCACCAGCCGGTAAATGGTCACGGGACGCTGCTGCCCCATGCGGTGCGCGCGGTCCGAGGCCTGGTCTTCGACCGCCGGGTTCCACCACGGGTCCATGTGGATCACGTAGTCGGCGGCGGTCAGGTTGATGCCCACGCCGCCGGCCTTGAGGCTGATCAGGAAGACATCGCCCTCGCCGGCCTGGAAGGCGTCGACCCGCTCCTTCCGCACCTGCATTGGCGTGGCGCCGTCGAGGTACTGGTAGCCGATGCCGCGCGCATCTAGGTGCTGGCGGATCAGCGTCAGGTGGTCGACGAACTGGCTGAAGACCAGCACCTTGTGGCGGTTTTCAAGCAGGTCGTCGAGCAGGCGGCCGAACACCGTCAGCTTGCTGCTCTGGAGTCCCAGCTCGGGCGCCACCAGCTGCGGGTTGCAGCAGGCGCGGCGCAGCTTCATCATCTCGGCCAGGATCTGGATCGAGCGCTGGTTTTCCGGCCCTTCCATCGACGCCAGCTTGTCCAGCGCACTGCGCCGCAGGGATTCGTACAGCGCCGCTTCGTCTTCGGTCAGTTCGACCGGCAGCACGATCTCGGTACGCGGCGGCAGCTCGGACAGCACCTGCGCCTTGGTGCGGCGCAGGATGAACGGCTGGATCAGCCGCTTGAGACGGGCGCGCGCGCCGGCCGCTGCCCGCTTGTCCTGCGCGCGTTCGATCGGCGCGGCGAACTTCAGGTTGAACTGGTCGCTGGTGCCGAGCAGGCCCGGATTGATGAAGCGGAACAGGTTCCACAGCTCGCCCAGGTGGTTCTCCAGCGGCGTGCCGGTGGCAACCATGCGGAAGTCGCCCTGCAGCGCCATGACCGCGTGCGAGCGCTTGGTGGCGGTGTTCTTGATCGCCTGCGCTTCATCGAGCACGATGGTGTGCCACTTTACCTTCGCGAACATGTCCGCTTCCAGCTGCAGCAGGCCGTAGCTGGCGATGACGAGGTCGAACGGCTGCACTTCGCCGAGCATCGCGGCGCGGTCACCGGCCCCGAACAGCTTGACGTTCAGCGTCGGCGCGAAGCGCGCCGCCTCGCTCATCCAGTTCATGCACACCGACGTCGGCGCCACCACCAGCGTCGGGCCCTGCGGCGCGCGCGACAGGATCAGTGCCAGCGCCTGCAAGGTTTTACCGAGGCCCATGTCGTCGGCCAGGCAGGCGCCGACGCCCCAGTGCGCGAGCCGCGCCAGCCAGTCGTAGCCTTCCACCTGGTAGTCGCGCAGGTCGGCCTGCAGCGTCGAGGGCAGCTGCGGCGTGAACGCGGCGCTGCTGTCGATGCGCGCCAGGTGTTCTTTCCACAGCTTGTCGGCCTTGACGCCGCCAGCATCGGCCGCCAGCTCCTGCAGCGCGAAGCTGGCCAGCGGATGCACCCGCACGCCGTCGCCATGCTGGTCGCCGAACGAGGCCAGCTCCATCAGGCGCCGGTGCAGCTCGGAGCTCAGCGCCACGAACTGGTTGTCGCCCAGCGGTACGAACCGTCCTTTGCCGGCCTTGATCATGTCGAGCAGGGTGCGCAGGTTGACTACCCTGTCTTCGTCGACCTGCACTTCCCCGTCAGCGGCAAACCAGTCCTTGTCGCGCTTGATCGTCAGCCGTACCGATTTGGACTCGACCTTGCGCGTGACCCGGAACGACTCGCCTTCCGGCCACGCGACCGTCACCTTCGCCGGGTCGAGCTCCTGCAGTTGCGCCAGCAGCTCGAGGCACGCCACCGGCTGGCCAAGCAGCCATTCGCCATGGTCGGACTCGGCTTCCTCCAGCGCGATGCAGGCGCCAACCAGCTGGCGCTCGGCCTCGCGTTCGGCATTCAGGTCGCGCTTCGCTTCGGTGCGGACGCCCTCGACGTCGGCGATCACGCTTTCGGCGCCGCTGCCTGGCGGGTAGTAGGCGCCGGAACCGGGCAGCGGGCGCACCAGCACCTGCATCCTGAGGCCGTGCTGGTACGGCAGCAGGTGCACGTGCATGCGGCTGTCCGCCTCGACCTGGACGATGCCGGCGGCGCTGCTGCCGATGTCCGACTGCACGGTGACGATCGACGAGATCGCGCCGATCGCCTTGAGGACCTGCTTTTCGGCGTGCAGCGGCACTTCAAGGCCTTCGCCGATGATGGCGCCTACGCTGCGGTGTTCCGGCCTTACCTTGACCACGCGCAGGCGCGTCGGCGTTTCGCGCGTGACGCACACGTCGTCGTCGCCGGCGCAGATCGGGGGCTGCATCGTGATCGTCACGGTGTCGCGGTGTGCGCGCACCAGCAGCTCCGGTTCGCCCGGCAGCACTTCGACGCGGCTACCCGGCGAATGCTTCCAGAACAGCAGCGGGTGGCCGACCAGTTCAAGGACCGCCTTGTGGGCATCGAGCACGAACTGGTTGCCGTTGTAATAGCGGTGCGTCTCGATCAGCCCGATGGCGGCGAGGTCGTGGGCGCTGACGAAGTCCAGCTCCTTCGCCTCGCCATGCAGGCGCTTGAGGCTGACGGGCCTTCCCTTGCTCCAGCCGCCGCGCGCGTCGCGGCGCTGCTCCACCGGCTCGACATCGCGTACACCATAGTTGGCGTCGTAATCGATCAGCCAAACCAGCCGGCCTTCCTTGACCACTTCGGTGCTGGCCGCCGGCTGCAGGTTGATCAGCGCGTTAAGCTGGCGCTGCCAGGTTTCCTCGCGTTCGAACCACGCCGTCATGTCGGGCAGGCGGTGGCGCTGGCGCAGCGCGATAGCGCGCTGTTCGTGCGCCGGGCTGCCAAGATGCCCGAGCAGCGCGGCCAGCTGCGCCGAGATCAGGTCGAAGCCGGCCAGCTCGGATTGTTCCAGCATCTGCTCGAGCCCCGCGCGGCGCTCGGCCAGCTGCGGCAGCGACAGCCAATAATGCATCAGCGCGCGGAACATGAACGGCTGCATCGTGGTTTCCCAGTTCCGCGAAGGCAGCACGTCGACGTCGACCGTGCCGCCGCGGATCTTGCGCAGCATGCTCAGTTGCTCGTAGACGGCGGTGTCGTGGCTCTGCACCGCGCGGGTGGCGGTGTCGAGGTAGGTATCGGCCAGCTTGTCGCACTTGGCGTCGGACGAACGGATCAGCGCCAGCACGTACAGGTGCCCGCCGATGCCGGAGAAGCACATCTTGCGTTTGCCGGTTTCGCGGCGCAGCAGCTTCAGGGCCTGGTCAAAGCCGGCCAGCGCGGGCGCGTGGCCGTCGCGCAGCAGCTCGATCACGCTGCGGAAGAACATCGCCAGCGAGGCGTCGAGGTCCGACAGCAGCGCGGCAGCGTCGTCGAGGCGGCCGCACAGGATCAGGTGCTCGGCCAGCACGATGCGCAGGCTCATTGACGCGCGGCCCTTGGCGACGTGTGCTTCGGCGTAGGCGCGCACGGCCGCCGCGTTTGCCGGGTCGCGCTGGACGTGGTTGACGACGACCGTCAGCACCTCGTCCAGCAGCAGCGGCTGGATGGCGTCCATCAGTTCCGGTTCGAACGGCCGGGCGCAGATGTCGACCAGCGGGTGCAGGTAGGCCGCCTCGTGGCAGTCGAGGCAGGCGGACAGCAGCGATGCGATGTGGCGCGCATCGTCGCGGCCGAACAACGCCATGCGCAGCAGCGCCACCCCCTGGCGGTAGCTGCGCAGGACAACGAACCCCTGCCAGTTCTTGCGCAGGGGCGTGCATACCTCGTACGCCTGCCGCAAGGCTGGCAGGATGCCGCTGTCCACCGCGTTCTTGATCGCCGGCCAGGCTGCATGTGGCGCGACGGCGATGCCGCGTCCGGTCACGGCGGAGGTCAGGCCGAGGGTGCGCAGCCGTGCCAGGCTTGCGTCGATATCGAACTTCTGCAGCCCTACTACAGCAAGATGCTCCTTGATGCGGGTGGCGCCCAGCGGTTCGCCGGCAAGCGCCAGCAAGGCCAGGACCAGTGTGTCTTCTGCAGTGCAGCCTTCGAATAATGCATGCGGGTCTGGTGCGGTCATTCAGTTCCCGGCATGTTTTCGATGTATACCGGTGGCGGCGACGCTGGCTCCACCAGGCCAAAGATGCGCTGGTAGAAGTACAACTCCGCCTCCAGCGTGCGCACGATGCTGTCGGCCTTGCGGAAGCCATGGCCTTCGCCTTCGAGCGTCATGTACGCGACCGGCACCCCGCCGGCGCGCAGGGCGTCGACCATCATCGACGACTGCTGCGGCGGCACCACCTTGTCGTCCAGCCCCTGGAAGAAGATCATCGGGCGCTTGAGCTGCGCCGTGTGGTTGATCGGGGAACGCAGCATGTACAGCGCTTCCGACTCCGGCTTTGGCGCGATCAGGTATTCGTTGTAATGCGATTCGAACTTGTGCGAATCGGCGTCGAGGCCCTTCAGGTCGGACACGCCGTAGTAGCTGGCGCCGGCCTTGAAGACGTCATGGAATGTCAGCGCGCACAGCGTGGTCAGGCCGCCGGCGCTCGACCCGCGGATGACGAGCCGCTCCGGGTCGGCCATGCCGCGCTTGGCAAGGTGGCGCGCGCCGGCCACGCAGTCTTCGACGTCGATGATGCCCCACTGGCCCTTGAGCGAGTCGCGGTAGGTGCGCCCGAAGCCGGTGCTGCCGCCGTAGTTCACGTCCAGCACCGCGAAGCCGCGGCTGGTCCAGTATTGGGTGGCCAGCTTCAAGGTGCTGGTCGCCATGCCGGTCGGGCCGCCGTGGCCGATCACGATCAGCGGCGGCTTGCTGCCCGCGGGCGCAGCTGCATCGGCGTTGCAGGGAGGGTAGTAGAACGCATGCGCGGTGCGCCCGCCGGTGCTGGCGTAGCTGATGCTTTCCGGGACCGACAGATAGGCGGCCGGCGGCAGTTCGGTGATCGAATGGGCCAGCACGGCGCGCTGGCCGCTGGCCAGGTCGATGCGCGCCAGTTCGAGCGGTATCGTCGGCGCGCCGCCCAGCAGCGCAATGATGTCGCCGGATACGCGCAGTTCGCGGATCTCCTGGTACGGGTTGACGATCGGCTCGAGCTTGCCGCTCGCGGCAGCCAGGCGCGCCAGGCGGCTCACGCCGTTTTCGATAAAGGTGCAGACGATGTCCCCGTCAGGGCGGAACCCGTACATTGAACCGCCGAAAGTCCAGTGCGGCGCGCCGAATTCGGCTGCGCGTTCGCACAGCGGCGTCACTGCGCCATCGTCCAGGCGGTACAGGTTCCACCACCCGCTGCGGTCCGACACGAAATGCAGCACGCCCGCCGGCGACCACTCGGGCTGGCAAATGGATTCCGCCGGCCCGCCCGCAACCAGGCGGGCGTTCGACAGGCCGCCGTCGCCGCCGACATCGGCCAGCCACAGTTCAGTGCCTTCCCACGGCATGCGCGGGTGGTTCCAGCTTAGCCATGCCATGGCGCGTCCGTCGGGCGACAGGCGCGGAGCTGCATAGAAGTCCGCGCCCTCCGCCAGCACCGTCTCGCTGCCATCGAAGGCCACTGCGCACAGCGTGTTGACCGGGTAGGCGGCGCCCGCGCTGTGGTCCTCACGCACCGACAAAAGGCGCGAGCGGCTTGCATCGACCACGAAGTCCGCGTAGCGCGTGGCGCCGCCTGCGGTCAGCGCAACCGGCTCGGCGCCATCGTCGGCCTTATATATGCGGTTGTCTGCAAAGTGCGAGAAGTACACGGTGCCGTTCGCAACCGCACTGGCCCCGCCACCGTATTCGTGCACGCGCGAGCGGACGTTGAACGGCGCGGGCGTGATTTCGGTAACCGTGCCGCCGCGCTGGCGCATCAGGGTCGTGCGCCCGGCCTCGCTGGCGCGGCCGACCAGCCAGTAGCAATCGGCGCCATCGAGCGCGACCTGCGACAGCGGCGCGGCGCCGGCCGCCACCATGCTGGCGCTGATCGGGGACGGCCAGGCGCCGCTGGGATTGGCGTGTTCAGGTGAATTCATGAGGGATCCGCGCAGGTTGGGGGCAGGACAGCATGATAAAGAATACACGGGGGGCATGCAAACGCAGCCCGGCTACGCGCGTACCGGGGCCGGGGAGTGCGATAATAGCGCCTTTCTTCACGCCTTATTGTCAGCCATGCCACAATTCGCCCCGCTCCAGAACGACACTTTCCTGCGCGCGCTCCTGCGCCAGCCAACCGACTACACCCCGGTGTGGCTGATGCGCCAGGCGGGGCGATACCTTCCTGAATACCGCGCCACCCGGGCGCGCGCCGGCTCTTTCCTGGGCCTGGCCAAGAATCCGGACTACGCCACGGAAGTCACGCTGCAGCCGATCGACCGCTACCCGCTGGACGCATCGATCCTGTTCTCGGACATCCTGACCGTGCCTGATGCGATGGGACTGGGCCTGTATTTCGCCGACGGCGAAGGCCCGAAGTTCGAACGCCCGCTGCGCACCGAAGCCGACGTGCTGGCGCTGCGCGAGCCGGACCTCGGGTCGCTCGATTACGTCTTCAATGCGGTCACCCAGATCCGCACCGCGCTCAATGGCCGCGTACCGCTGATCGGCTTTTCGGGCAGCCCATGGACGCTGGCGTGCTACATGGTCGAAGGCGGCGGCTCCAAGGAATGGCACACCATCAAAAAGATGCTGTACAGCCGTCCGGACCTGATGCACCGCATCCTGAAGATCAACGCCGCGGCAGTGGCGGACTACCTGAACGCGCAGATCGATGCGGGCGCGCAGGCGGTGATGATCTTCGACTCGTGGGGCGGCGCGCTGGCTGACGGCGCCTACCAGGAGTTCTCGCTGAACTATATGCGCGACGTGCTCGGCCGCCTGAAGCGCGAGAAGGACGGCGTGCGCATCCCCGCGGTCGTGTTCACCAAGGGCGGCGGCCTGTGGCTGGACCAGATCGCCGACATCGGCGCCGACGCCGTCGGGTTGGACTGGACCGTGAACCTCGGCCGCGCCCGCGCGCTGGTCGGCGACAAAGTGGCGCTGCAAGGCAACCTCGACCCGGCGATCCTGTTTGCCAATCCGGACCAGATCCGCGCTGAAGTCGAGCGCTCGCTGACCGCCTACGGCGCGCCGTCGGCCGGACATGGCCACGTCTTCAACCTGGGCCACGGAATTTCACAGTTCACGCCGCCTGAGTCGGTCACCGCGATGGTTGACGCGGTGCATAGTTTCAGCCGTAAACAGCGCGGCGGTTGATGTAGTTCCACTACATCGGGGATGGCCTCAACGGTCGGCGCCACCCCGGTTCGCCGCAGTGAATCGCCTGGGAAAATCACACTTATTCACAGACTTGGTTTATGGCAACATCTGGCCTGCACAATACGGGTGCGAATGAAGGCAAGCTTGCAACTGGTTGATTTTTAAAGTCTTTATCCAGATTATGCAGCGCGGGTTTAATTTCCGGCAAGACGGTTTTCCCTGCGCAGGCGGCGAATTTCGCACATTGTCCACAAAGTTATCAACAGGCTGTGTGGATAAATCTAAAAACCACAGCGTTTACCGGGACTTAGGCAATAAGCCGAGATATCAGGTGAGGTATCTGTTGCGATGCATGATCGTTTTTCATGACAATGAACTGAGGCGCGATAACGGTGGTCGTTCGTTGCACCTAGGAATGCTGGCGTGAGGCTCAGGACGTTTTTGGCAGGTGTCAAGCTGGAAAACGACTACAAAAATTTCACCGTATCGTTCAGTTATGCACAATGGAAGTGTGATCAGGTCAAAAACCACTGTGGAAAAGTACAGTTCGCAAGTGATTGAATTTAAACGAAAAATATTATTTGTTTTTTAGCGGAGCCGTGCATGTCTTGTGCAAAGCACAAATTTTCGCCCCTTGTTGAGTACTTTGTTCACAAAGTTGTCCACAACTTCGTGCAATGCGCTGGCATCCTGCCGGAACCCTCCACCGGCGGTCGAATTTCACGCCAAATTGCTGGCAATTTGGCCTGCTGATGAGCTATTGCATCCTTCGCGTCTCCCTTGACACCCCCCTCGACAGCTGTTTCGACTACCGCTGGCCGTGCGCGCCCGGAAGCGAGCCCCTGGTGGGCCAGCTGGCGCTGGTGAGTTTCGGGCGCCGAGAAGTAGTCGGGCTCATTGTCGGGGTCGGACAGGACACTGAGGTACCGGCCGAAAAGCTGAAGGATGCGATCGCCGTGCGCAGCCAGCTGTCGCCGCTTCCTGCCCAGTGGCTGGCGCTGGCGGCATTCGCCGCCGATTATTACCAGCGCCCGCTCGGCGAGGTCGCCCTGCCCGGACTGCCCAAGAACCTGCGGGTGCCGGCCACGGTCAACCTGGACCGCGCCCTCAAGAAGATGGACAAGCTCGACGCCGTGCACGATGCCACGCCGATTGCGGTTCCGGTGCTGAACGCCGCGCAGCAGCAGGCCGCCGATGCGATCGGCGGCGCCGCCGGCTTCACGCCGATCCTGTTGTACGGGGTGACGGGCAGCGGCAAGACCGAAGTCTACCTGCAGGCCTGCTCGCAAGTGCTCGAGCGCGAAGCCGACGCGCAGATCCTGATCCTGGTCCCCGAGATCAACCTGACACCCCAGCTTGAAGGGAACATCCGCGCGCGCTTCCCCGGCGTGATGCTCGCTACCTTGCACAGCAGCCTGTCGGAAGGCGAACGGATGCTGCACTGGCTCGCCGCGCACCAGGGCCGCGCCAGGATCATCCTCGGCACGCGCCTGTCGATCCTGGCGTCGCTGCCGCAGCTCAAACTGATTGTCATCGACGAGGAGCACGACCCTTCGTACAAGCAGCAGGAAGGCTTGCGCTATTCGGCGCGCGACCTGGCCGTATGGCGCGCGCGCCAGCTCGGCATACCGATCGTGCTGGGATCGGCTACCCCGTCGCTCGAGAGCTGGCATCACGCCGGGTCGGGCCGCTACCGCAAGCTCGAACTGAAAGAACGCGCCGTGAAGGACGCGGTGCTGCCGCGCGTACGCCTGCTCGACATGGAGCGCGACAAGCCGAAGGACGGCCTGACCTCGCACCTGATCGCGGCGCTGAAGCAGCGCATCGAGCGCGGCGAACAGTCGCTGCTGTTCCTGAACCGGCGCGGCTATGCCCCGGTGATCTCGTGCGACGCCTGCGGCTGGATCAGCGACTGCACCCGCTGCACCTCGTTCATGGTGCTGCACAAGCCGGAGCACCGGCTGCGCTGCCATCACTGCAGCCTTGAGCTGCGCATCCCGCGCAACTGCCCGACCTGCGGCAACGTCGACCTGCAGCCGCTTGGGCGCGGCACGCAGCGCGTCGAAGAAGGACTGCAGCAGATGTTCCCCGACGCGCGGATCCTGCGCATCGACGCCGACTCGACCCGCCGCAAGGGCAGTGCGCAGGCGGCGTTCGACACGGTGCACCGGGGCGAGGTCGATATCCTGATCGGCACCCAGATGGTCGCCAAGGGCCACGACTTCAAGAAGCTCACGCTGGTCGGCATCCTCAACCCGGATACGGCGTTGTTTTCACAGGACTACCGCGCGAGCGAACGCCTGTTCGCGCAGCTGATGCAGGTGGCAGGGCGGGCCGGGCGCGCCGCGCGCAACGAAGGCGGCAGCACCAGCGAAGTGCTGGTACAGACCCGCTACGCCTCGCATCCCTTGTACGCCGCGCTGGTCGGGCACGACTACGACCGCTTCGCCAACAGCCTGCTCGACGAGCGGCGCGGCGCCGCGCTGCCGCCTTACATGTACCAGGCCCTGCTGCGCGCCGAAGCGCGCGAGCTGGCCATCGCCATCGAATTCCTCGAGGCCGCGCGCGACGCCGGCGCGTGCGAAGGCATCACCATCAACGACCCGATCCCGATGACGATGACGCGGGTGCACAACGTCGACCGCGCGCAGCTGCTGGTGGAGTCGCCGTCGCGCCCCGCGCTGCAAGCTTTCCTGAAGGAGTGGATCGTGTCGTTGCGCGAGATGAAGAGCCGAGTCAAATGGTCGCTCGAAGTCGACCCGCTGGACATCTGACCGCCTGGCGCAAGCGCTGGCGAGCGTCGCGCGGCGGATTTCAATAGAATCAAGGATTGAGCCAACTACCTGGACGGGAATGCGATGAACAAGTTGACAGTGGACGTAGCGGTAATCGGCACCGGAACGGCGGGCCTGTCGGCCTACCGCGCCGCGCGGGCGCAGGGCAAGCACACCCTCCTGATCGAAAGCGGGCCATACGGCACCACCTGCGCCCGCGTCGGCTGCATGCCAAGCAAGCTGCTCATCGCCGCCAGCGAGGCGGCCCACATGGTGCACGCTGCTGCGGGTTTTGGCGTGCATGCGGGGCAGGTGCGCATCGACGGCCAGGAAGTAATGGGCCGCGTGCGGCGCGAACGCGACCGCTTTGTCGGCTTCGTGCTCGAAAGCGTCGACAATATCCCCGACCAGGACAAGCTGCGCGGCCACGCGCGCTTCACGGGGCCGCACTCGCTGCAGGTGGACGAGCATACCGTGGTCGAAGCGGCGCGCGTCGTCATCGCGACCGGCTCGCGCCCATACCTCCCGGCCGAGCTGCGCGACGTCGGCCCCGGGGTGATCGTCAGCGACCAGGTATTCGACTGGACCGACCTGCCCGAATCGGTAGCGGTCATCGGCACCGGCGTCATCGGCCTGGAGCTTGGCCAGGCGCTGCACCGGCTCGGCGTGCGCGTTGCGCTGTTCGCACGTGGCGGCAGCGTGGCCCAGATCAGCGACCCGGAAGTGCTGCATGCCGCCGCGAAGGTGCTGTGCGCTGAACTCGACCTGCGCTTCCAGCAAAAGGTGATGGCGGCGAAGCAGGACGGCGGCGAAGTGCTGCTGACCACGCGCGATGGCGCCGGCGCGGAGCGCAGCGAACGGTTCCAGTACGTGCTTGTGGCGGCCGGGCGCACGCCGAACGTCGACAACATCGGCATCGAGACCACAGGCCTCGAGCTGGATGCCAGGGGCATCCCGGTGTTCGACCCGCTCACCATGCAATGCGGGACCAGCCCGATCTTCATCGCCGGCGACGCCAACAACGAGCGTCCCTTGCTGCCGGAGGCGGCCGACCATGGCAAGATCGCGGGCGACAATGCCGGGCGCTATCCGGGCGTGCATCCCGGCCTGCGCCGCACGCCGCTGGCGATTGCGTTCACCGAGCCGCAGGTGGCGACGCTGGGCGCGTCATACCGGGAGCTATGCACGGCCGGGCGCCACACGTTCGCGGTCGGGAAGGTGTCGTTTGAAAACCAGGGGCGCAGTCGCGTGATGCTGCAAAACCAGGGCGTGCTGCGCGTGTATGGCGAATATGGCAGCGGTGTGTTCCTCGGCGCCGAAATGATCGGGCCGCGCGCCGAACACCTGTCGCACACGCTGGCCTGGGCATGCCAGGCGCGCATGACGGTGGCGCAGATGCTCGACATGCCGTTCTACCATCCGGTGATCGAAGAAGGCGTGCGCACGGCATTGCGCGACCTCGCCGCGGAACTGGAAAAGAATGCGCCGGCCGAAAGCGACGCGCCCGACTGCACGCCGGGCGTCTAGCCGGGCTGGTTAGTGCAGGCGCTCGCCGTCCAGCCGTCCCGATGCGGCCATCTCGCGCAGGATGCGGATGGTATCGATGTCTGCGGCCTGGTAGTGCGAGCGCTTGATGTCGTCGTACATTTCGCTGGCCGGATCGCTCGAAGGCGCCAGTCCATCGTCGTAGGTGAAGCGAACGAACAGGCGGCCTTCCGCAGGCGCCTCGATCGCCATCACCAGGCTTGAAGCGGCGATCTCGCCCTGCTGCGGCACGTCGTAGCGCACGCTCTCCATCGGCGTCAACCTGACGTGGTCGAGCACCACCAACTGGCCGTAGCGCAGGCGGCGGCGGAAGCCCGCGGCGCTTTGCTGATCGATGGTCGCCTCGTCCAGCTGCGGCACGAACAGCTTGGGCGAATCGGCGCGCAGCACCAGGCCGCGCCACAGCTGCTCGCGGGTGATCGTATCCATCAGCGGATTGAGCAGGTCGTTAATTTCAATCAGGTGTTCGAATTTCATAATGCTTTGCCATGGGAAGTTAAGGCGTGATGGTAACGCAATGGCGCAATTGGCACGCGGAACACCATTCGTGCGCGGGAAAAATCACGCATGCGCATAAACTCTTGCAAATAAGCTATTAACCCTTTTCAATCGCGGACGGAGAAGCAGATGAAGTACCGGCGCGCCCAATACCTGGACCAGCTCCAGGCAACGCAGCGGCAGAGTATTGATGTGGTCACGCAATCGATTGCCAGGCGCAGTTCGATCACGCGCAGCCAGATGGAAGAGCCGGACGAATCCACGTTTGGCGAGCGCGCGGCGGACGCGGTGGCCAGTTTTGGCGGATCGTGGACTTTCATCATCGTGTTTGGCCTGGTGCTGGCGGCGTGGATCGGCACCAACTCCTTCCTGCTGGTCAAGAGCGGCCACAAAGCGTTCGATCCATACCCGTACATCCTGCTGAACCTGTTCCTGTCGATGCTGGCGTCGGTGCAGGCGCCGCTGATCCTGATGTCGCAGAACCGCCAGTCCGCGATCGACCGCGAGAACGTCCAGAACGACTACGAAGTGAACCTGAAGGCCGAGCTCGAGATCATGGCCTTGCACGAAAAAGTCGACGCGCTCGCCGCGCAGCAAAAGGAACAGACCCGCCTGCTTCAAAAGCTCGCCACCAGCAACATCGACTGAGAAAATATTTCTGCACTTCGGGGTCAGACCACCATTAAACGGAATGTTCCGGAATATGGTGGTCTGACCCCGAAGTTTGGCAATTAGTTGGAGAGGAGAATTGCGTTCTGGCGGCGTTGCAGGAAGGCGATGCCGACCAGGATGCCAAATGAGATCGCCAGCAGAATCAGCGCATACGCGTGGGCGCTGGCGTAGTTGAGCTTCTGCGCTTCGTCGTACAGCGCAATCGACGCTACCCGCGTTTGGCCGGGGATGTTTCCGCCCAGCATGAGGACCACGCCGAACTCGCCCATCGTGTGCGCGAAACTGAGCGAGACGCCAGTCAGGATGCCGTGCTTGGACAAGGGCATCACGATCGACCAGAACACCTGCCGCCTGGTCAGCCCGAGCGCGAGCGCGGTGTCGGTCATCTCGCGCCGCACCGAGCGGAAGGCGGCCTGGAATGGCTGTACCGCGAATGGCAGGCTGTAAATTACCGAGCCGATCACGAGGCCGGCAAACGAGAACGGCAGCGGTTGCCCGAATACCGATACCCAGGCCGCGCCGACCGGCTGCTGCGGCGCCATCAGCACCAGCAGGTAGAAACCAATCACCGTCGGCGGCAGCACGATCGGCAGGCTGACCAGCGTTTCGATGAAGATGACGCCGCGCATGCGGCTGTTGTTGAGCCAGCTGGCGAGCGGTACGCCAAGCACCAGCAGCACCAGCGATGATACGAACGCCAGCTTGAGCGTCAGGCCGATCGCGCCCCAGAGCTCCGGCGGCAGCCCCGTCATGCGCCACCGCCTGCGCCCACGCGCGGCAGGCCGAACCCGCTGCGCACGAGGATGGCTTGCGCACGCTCGGTTTGCAGGAAACGCACAAAGCGCGCGGCCAGGGGATTTCCCTGCCCGTGCCGCGTCACGATGGCGCCCTGCTCGATCGGCGCGATGCCGTCTTCCGGCACCATATAGTAGCGGCCCACGCCCTTGAGGCGCGGCGACAGCACCGTGGCCAGCGAGACGATGCCGAGCTGCGCGTTGCCAGTCTGTACAAACTGCGCGGCCTGCGCGACGTTTTCGCCAATCACCATCTTGCCTTGCAGGGCATCCCATACGCCGTGCCTGACCAGCGCATCCCGCGCGGCGCGCCCGTACGGCGCCACCTCCGGATTGGCGATGGCGACGCGCGCGAGGCGCCGGTCGGAAAACACGCGCATGCCCCGGTTGAGGTCGAAGCGCGCATCGAGCGTCCATACCGCCAGCCTGCCGACCGCGTAGGGCGCGAGCGAGGCCGCATCGGCCGCGCCTTCACGGGCCAGCCGGCGCGGGTAATCCATGTCGGCCGACATGAAGACGTCGAACGGCGCGCCGCGCTTGATCTGCGCAAAAAAGTTCCCCGATGCGCCGGTCGATACCTTGACCTCGGCGCCAGGCACCTCCTTGCTGAAGGCGGCGCCGAGCTCGTCGATGCAGTAGACCAGGTCGGACGCCGCCGCAACCAGCAGCGTGGCGGCGTACGCGGCGGGCATGGCAAGAACCATCAGCAGGAACAGTAATTTTTTCACAATGACATTCTACGACAGGTGCCGGATTCGGCTGACGGCGGGCCCATCCGGTTCCCGCGCTGCGCTACAATGGGCGGTTGTTCCTTCCTCCAAGTCCCCCCGATGTCGAACGCCCCCAAGTTTGGCCTGAACGTTCCCCAGAGCGAAGCCGTGATCTATCTCGACGGTCCGTGCCTGGTGCTGGCGGGCGCCGGTTCGGGCAAGACGCGCGTGATCACCCAGAAGATCGCGCACCTGATCGAGGACCGCGGCTACGATCCGCGCACGATCGCGGCGTTGACCTTCACCAACAAGGCGGCGCTGGAGATGCAGGAGCGTATCGCCAAGCTGCTCAAGCAGCCGCGCCAGGCCAAGCAGCTGACGGTGTCGACCTTCCACTCGCTGGGCGTGAAGATCCTGCGCCAGGAGGCCAACGGCGTCGGCCTGAAGGACCGCTTTTCGATCATGGACAGCGACGATTGCTTCGCGCTGGTGTCGGACCTGGCCATCACCACCGACAAGCAGCTGGTGCGCCGGATCCAGAACGCCATCTCGCTGTGGAAGAACGGCCTGGTCGACCCGGAACTGGCGATCAGGAACGCGAAGGACGAGGACGAGGCCCAAGCCGCGCGCATCTACCGCAGCTATATAGCGACCCTGGCGGCCTACCAGGCGGTCGACTTCGACGACCTGATCCGCCTGCCGGTCGAGCTGTTCCGCAATAACGACCCGGTCCGCGACAAGTGGCAGCGCCGCCTGCGCTACCTGCTGATGGACGAATACCAAGACACCAACACCTGCCAGTACGAGCTGGTCAAGCTGCTGGTCACCGGCATCGGCAAGAAGCCGATGTTCACCGCCGTGGGCGACGACGACCAGGCCATTTACGCGTGGCGCGGCGCATCGGTGGAGAACCTGAAAACCCTGGGCGACGATTTCCCCGACCTGAAAGTGATCAAGCTCGAGCAGAATTACCGTTCCACCACCCGCATCCTGCAGGCCGCTAACGCGGTCATCTCGAACAATCCCAAGCTGTTCGAGAAATCGTTGTGGTCCGAGCATGGCCTGGGCGAGCCGATCAAGGTGCTCGGCATGCAGACCGACGAGCAGGAGGCCGAGCAGGTGGCGATCATGATTTCGTCCGACCATTTCCAGCGCAAGAACAAGTGGTCCGATTACGCGATCCTGTACCGCGGCAACCACCAGGCGCGCATCATCGAGCAGTGCCTGCGCAAGGAACGCATCCCGTACACGATTTCGGGCGGCCAGAGCTTCTTCGACAAGGCCGAGATCAAGGACATCATCAGCTACCTGCGCCTGATCGCCAACGAAGGCGACGACCCGGCATTCATCCGCGCGGTGACTACGCCCAAGCGCGGCGTCGGCATGGCGACGCTGGAAGTGCTTGGCGAATTTTCCAAGCAGTGGAACTGCTCGCTGTTCGAGGCAGTGTTCAAGGGCGGGCTCGAAGCCAAGCTGCCGGACCGCCAGCTGCTGCCCCTGCGCAGCTTCTGCAGCTTCATCAACCAGCTCGAAGCGCGCGCCAGCCGTCCCGGCGCGTCCGGTAGCGGCGAGAATGCGGCCGCGGTGCTGGACGACATGATGAAAGAGATTAATTACGAAGGTTATCTTTACGACACCTTCGAAGAACGCGCCGCCCAAAGCAAGATGCAAAATGTGCTGGAATTTACCAACTGGCTCAAGGAGCGCGGCTGCGGTGGCAAGGACAAGTCGGGCGAGGAAAAAAACTTGCTGGAACTGACTCAGATGGTGGCGCTGATGTCGATGCTCGAAGGCCAGGACGAGGAGCAGGACGCGGTGCGCATGTCTACCCTGCATGCATCGAAGGGGCTGGAATATCCGCACGTGTTCCTGGTCGGCGTCGAGGAGGGCATCCTGCCGCACAAGGGCGATCCGGACGCGCCGGCCGAGACCATTGCTGCGCGTGTCGAAGAGGAGCGGCGTCTGATGTATGTGGGCATTACGCGGGCCCAGCGCACCCTGCATATCACATGGTGCAAGAAGCGCAAGCGCGCCGGCGAGCAGGTGCATTGCGACGTGTCGCGCTTCATCAAGGAGATGGCGCTCGACGTCGGCGACGCGGTGCCGACCGAGGCCGAAACGATCACGCCAAAGGACCGCCTCGCCAGCCTGAAAGCGTTGTTGGCCACGCCAAGAACATAGTTGTTTGATATGGCGCGGATCAGACAGCGTCGATTATATTGTTGACAGGCAACGTTTTGCCCTAAATACTTGAGATACTTGCGGTAGTCCTAGCAATATCCCAGATATTTACGCCGCGTGCCGTGATGGCCGCATGTCCGTGAATGTGGTTTTTTCCTTTTAGATAGCACCATCCAATGCCGACACTGTCAGACATCCAAAACACGCCCCTGTCCAATCTGAACCACATTGACGCGCTGCTCGATACCGGACCAGACTGGAACTTCCTCACGCCGGTTGGCAACGTGATGTATTACACGTTCTCTGTTCACTCGGCCAACGAAGTGCGCGACGGCACGGCGATCACCGGGCAGCTGGGATTCACCCTTTCGCAGAAGGCAGCGACGCGCACGGCAATGCAATATCTCTCAGAGTTGACGGGCATTGTATTTACCGAGACTGCCGTCGGCGAAAATGCGCAGGTCCACTTTGCCAATATCGATATCGACACCGCCAACACAACCGGCCTGCTCAGCTGGAACGCGGAATACCAGTATTACAGCAGTACCGGAATCCTGGCCGACTATAGCGCCGATGCCTACGTCTATCTTGATAACAACGAATTCGGCTGGGTCAACGCCGACCTGACGCCAGGCACTGCCGGCTTCGAAACGCTGCTGCACGAACTGGGCCACATGCTCGGCCTCAAGCACCCGTTCGAACCCGACGTCTATCTGCCGGCGGACCAGGACAACACCTCGTACACGCTGATGTCGTACACGTCGAATGACGGACCGTATTCGCAATTCAGCCGCTACGATATCGCCGCATTGAACTGGCTGTACGGCGGCGATGGCCTGGGTGGCGACCTCGGCATCAACTCCGTTACCGGCGCGCGCTTCATTACCGGAACCCTGGCGGGCGACCAGCTCACGGGTACGGCATTCAACGACACGCTGAAAGGCGATCTGGGCAATGACACGATCGCTGGCGGAGAAGGCACCGATACCGCGATCTTCGCCGGCAACCGCTCGTCCTACACGATTACCGAGCTGGGCGACGGTAGCGTGGTCTTGTCCGGCACCGACGGCACCGACACCGCAACCTCGATCGAAAAATTCCAGTTCAGTGACGGCACGTTCGCGCGCGGCCAGCTGGTTGCCGGCACGGCGCTGCCGACCCCGACGATGAGCGTCGCGAAAAACGCGTACGACTATGTAAAGGGCAAGCAGCCGGTCATCGAAGGCGTTACCCAGGCCAACGGGACGGTCAATGTTTATTCCGGGAACAAGCTGGTGGCAACCGCAAAAGCGGACGCCACCGGCTTCTGGAAAGCCACTGCCTCGCCGTTCGCGGACGGGCTTGACTATGCCGTCTATGCCAGGGCCGCGGACGGCCTTGGCAACCTGTCGGCGGCCAGCGCGGAAGTGAAGTTCCACGTCGACACCTACACCCCCTGGGCGCCAACAGCAAACGTCTCGCTCACCCCGGGCAGCAACCAGCCGGTGTTTAGCGGCTACGGCGACGCCGGCACGGTATTGCAGCTGACCAGCAATGGATCGCTGATTGGCAGTACCACCGTGAACTCCGGCGGCTACTGGACCATCGCTACCAACCCGCTGGCAAACGCGGCCTATAACGTCACCGCCACGTCGCTTGACAAGGCCGGCAACGCCAGCAGCACCACCAGCACCCTGACGTTCACCGTGGCCAGCACCCTCAACCAGGGCGGCACGGCCGCAAACGACACACTGACCGCGACCGCCGGCAACAACAACATCGACGGCGGCGCCGGTAATGACACCGTGGTATTTAGCGGCAGCCGCGCCAGCTACGACATCATTCGGGACGGCGGCGGTTATGTCGTCAGCGCCAAGGGCGGCGCCGCCGACGGCAAGGACATGCTGCTCAATGTCGAGACGCTCCAGTTTGCCGATTCCTCGGTGTCGGTTGCCTACGACGACGTGGTGCAAGCCTTGTATGTCGCCTACTTTGGCCGCGCTGCGGACTCGGGGGGGCTGGCCAATTTCCAGGCGCAGCTCGCCGGACTGAACGCGCCGCGCGACTTCGCCGGTGTCAGCGACGCCTACGCGACCAATGCCGGAATCCGCTCGCTGATCGACAGCTTTGGCAACAGCGCCGAATCGAACGCGCTGTATTCGGGCAGCACCACCGACTTCGTTACCGCGGTGTACCGGAACGTGTTGAACCGTGATCCTGACGCCGGCGGCCTCGCGTTCTGGGTCGACGCGATCGACCGCGCCGGCCTGGCAAAGACCAATGCCTCGCTGTCGATCATGGCAGGCGCGCTGGCCAACACCACGCCCCAGGGCAAGGTTGACGGGGCACTGGTGAGCAACAAGACGACGATCGCGTCGAACTTCACGTTCGCCATCGACACCTCGGCGGAACTGGAAGGCTACAAGGGCGACGCGGCAGCAGCGACGGTGCGCTCGATGCTGGCCTCGGCGACGCCGATTACCGACGTTGCCGCCTTCCAGGCGACCATCAAGTCGGTGCTCGATGCGCTCGATGGACCAGGAACGGCGAACGGTTCCATGGCCGATCTCGGCTATGCGGTCAGCGTGCCTGACGAAATCGACGCCGGCATCATGCTGGTCGGCGTGCCCCAGACCGACGAGGTGTCGTTACTGGCATAATGCCGGCTTTACCGCCGGGATATGCCGTGACTAACGAAGACCGATTCGTCGATATTGAAATCAAGCTGGCGCACCAGGAAGACCTGGTTGAGTCCCTCAACCAGGTGGTGTACCAGCAAAGCCGCCGCATCGACCAGCTCGAGGCGATGGTGACCGGGCTGGCCGAGCACATCCGCACCCGCGCCCAGCCGGACGGCATGCCGGCCAACGACCGGCCGCCCCACTATTAATCCCTGTCCGGCCGGCAATACCCGACACGCAGACACTGTACATATCGCTACATTTCGGCTGGTGACGGCTGAGTTCCATGCTGCTATGATCGAGCGCTATGCGCTGCCGGCTACCCGCTGGCGGCTTTACTTTAGCGCCCGTGAAAGATGCCATGAACCGTCCAAACATGCTTATCCTTGCCGCCAGCCTGGCGCTGGTCAACGTTTCCTACGCTGCGCCTGCCGCACCGGCCACCGCCGTGCTGGAAGCCTCGAACCCGTTTGCCAAACTCAGCACGCTGCCGTTCCACTATCCGGCGTTCGACAAGATCAAGGACGAGCATTTCCTGCCGGCGTACGCGGCGGGCATGCGCGAACACCTGCGCGAAATCGACGTCATCGCCAACAACCGCAAGGCCCCGACCTTCGAGAACACTATCGTGGCGATGGAGCGCGCGGGACAGCTGCTCACGCGCGTGGCCACCACCTTCGCCAACTTGCAGGGTGCTAACACCAACGACAAGCTCGACGCGATCGACCGTGAAATGTCGCCGAAAATGGCGGCCCACTTCGATGCGGTGTTCCTGAACGAAAAGCTGTACCAGCGCGTCAAGACGCTGAACGACAAGCGCGCCAAGCTGGGGCTGGACAAGGAATCGGCCCACCTGCTCGACCGCTACAACAAGGACTTCGTCCGCGCCGGCGCCAGGCTGTCGGCCGCCGACAAGGAAAAGCTGAAGTCGCTCAACGGCCAGATCGCCGTGCTGCAGACTAACTTCACCCAGAACGTGCTGAAGGAAACCAACGCGTCCGCGCTGGTCGTCGACACCCGCGCCGAACTGGCCGGCATGTCGGACGCCGCAATTGAAACCGCGGCTGCCGCGGCCAAGGAGCGCGGCCTGGCTGGCAAGTACGTCATCGCCCTGATCAACACCACCGGCCAGGCGCCGCTGGCTGTACTGACCAACCGCGCCACCCGCGAGCGCCTGCAGGCCGCATCGATGGCGCGCGGCAGCCGCGGCGGCGAATTCGACAACCGCGACGAAGTGGTGCAGCTGGCGAAACTGCGCGCCGAACGCGCCGCGCTGCTGGGCTATCCGAACTACGCCGCGTACTCGCTCGAGAACGAAACTGCAAAGAATCCTGCCGCCGTCAACAAGCTCTTGTCCGAACTGGCCAAGCCGGCCGTCGCCAACGCGAAGAAGGAAGCGGCCGAGATCCAGAAAATCATCGACGCGGAAAAGGGCGGCTTCAAGGTCGCCGCGCATGACTGGGCGTACTACACCGACAAGGTGCGCGCCGAGCGTTTCAGCTTCGACGAGAACCAGCTCAAGCCGTACTTCGAACTCGATAACGTGCTGGTCAAGGGCGTGTTCTTCGCCGCGAACAAGCTGTACGGCCTGTCGTTCAAGGAGCGCAAGGACCTGCCGGTCTACAACCCGGACGTGCGCGTGTTCGACGTGTTCGATGCGAACGGCAAGCAGGTCGCCATCTTCCTGGCCGACATGTACGCACGCGGTAACAAGCAGGGCGGCGCATGGATGAACGAATACGTGTCGCAATCGGGGCTGATGGGCACCAAGTCGGTCGTCGCCAACCACCTGAACATTCCGAAGCCGCCAGCCGGCGAGCCGACCCTGCTGACCTACGACGAAGTGAAGACCACCTTCCACGAGTTTGGCCATGCGCTGCACGGCATCTTCTCGAACGTGAAGTACCCGCGCTTCTCGGGCACCAACGTCCCGCGCGACTTCGTCGAGTATCCATCGCAGGTTAACGAGATGTGGATGATCTGGCCTGAAGTGCTGGCCAACTACGCCAAGCATTACAAGACCGGCGCGCCGATGCCGAAGGAACTGCTGGACAAGGTCGTCGCATCGAAGAAGTTCAACCAGGGCTTCATCACCACCGAATACCTGGCCGCCTCGCTGGTCGACCAGCGCTGGCACCAGCTGGCAGCCAACCAGGTGCCGACGGACGTGCTCGGGTTTGAAGCGGCCGCGCTGAAGGAAGCGGGTGTCGACTTCGCGCCGGTGCCGCCGCGCTACCGCACCACCTACTTCTCGCACGCCTTCTCGGGCGGCTACTCGGCCGGCTACTACGCCTACCTGTGGAGCGAGAAGCTGGACGCGGACACGGTTGAATGGTTCAAGGAGAATGGCGGCCTGCAGCGCAAGAATGGCGACCACTTCCGCAAGACGCTGCTGTCGCGCGGCGGTACCGCCGATGCGATGGACCTGTTCCGCAACTTCCGCGGACGCGACGCCAAGATCGAAGCCCTGCTCGAACGCCGCGGCCTGACCGGCGAGTAAAAGAAGATGGCACGGTCCCGCTGCGGGCCGTGCTCAACGAGACCACTCAAGAGAGACAACACATGAATCGTCCACAAATGCTGATCATCGCCGCCAGCCTGGCGGTGGCCAACGC
>DASWSX010000217.1:0-5049 GCA_036402435.1 Telluria sp.
TCGTACGTGCTGGGCGGACGCGCGATGGAAATCGTCCACGAGCAGCGCGACCTCGAGCGCTACATGCGCGAAGCGGTCAAGGTGTCGAACGATTCGCCGGTGCTGCTGGACCGCTTCCTGAACGACGCGATCGAGTGCGACGTCGACTGCATCTCCGACGGCGTCACCACCTTCATCGGCGGCGTGATGGAGCACATCGAGCAGGCCGGCGTGCACTCGGGCGACTCGGCATGCTCGCTGCCGCCTTACTCGCTGTCGCAGGACACCATCGATGAACTGAAGCGCCAGACTTCGCTGATGGCCAAGGGCCTGAACGTGATCGGCCTGATGAACGTGCAGTTCGCGATTCAGAAGCAGGAGATCGACGGCGAAATGCGCGACACCGTGTTTGTGCTCGAAGTGAATCCGCGCGCCTCGCGCACGGTGCCGTTCGTGTCGAAGGCGACCGGGCTGCAGCTGGCGAAGATCGCGGCGCGCTGCATGGTCGGCCAGACGCTCGAATCGCAGGGCATCACGAAGGAAGTGATCCCGCCTTACTTCAGCGTCAAGGAAGCGGTGTTCCCGTTCGTGAAATTCCCGGGCGTCGACACCATCCTCGGGCCTGAGATGAAGTCGACCGGTGAAGTCATGGGCGTCTGCATGACGTTCGGCGAAGCTTTCGTCAAGTCGCAGATGGGCGCCGGCGTCAAGCTGCCTGAGTCGGGCAAGGTATTCCTGTCGGTGAAATCGTCCGACAAGCCGCGCGCCGTGAAGGTTGCGCGCGACCTGCACGAAATGGGCTTCCAGATCGTGGCGACCAAAGGCACCGCGGCTGTGATCAACACCGCTGGCATTCCGTGCCAGGCGATCAACAAGGTGATCGAAGGCCGTCCGCACGTGGTCGACATCATCAAGAACCACGAGATCTCGCTGGTGATCAACACGGTGGAAGAGAAGAGGAGTGCGATTGTCGACTCGCGCGCGATCCGAATTTCGGCTTTGGCGGCTGGCGTGACGACATACACTACAATAGCGGGTGCGGAGGCTGCGGTCGAAGGCATGCGTCATCTCGACGAGTTGCGCGTGTACGATTTACAAGGCCTGCATAAAACCTTAAACTAAGCAGCAAGCAGTACCACTAACCACAGAGCTCGTGAGGCTTTTGTCTCGCGGGCTCTGTGGTTTTCACTTTTCTAGTTGATACCGAATACGACATGAACAACACTGTTCCACTTACCAAATACGGCGCCGAGCTGCTCAAGGAAGAACTTCATCAACTGAAGACCAAAGAGCGCCGCATCGTGATTGAAGCGATCGCTGAAGCCCGTTCGCATGGCGATCTGTCCGAGAACGCGGAATACGACGCAGCCAAGGAGCGCCAGGCGTTCGTCGAAGGCCGCATCGCGGAACTGGAGGGCAAACTGAGTTCGGCCCAGATCATCGACCCGGCCTCCCTCGACGCCGAAGGGCGCGTGGTGTTCGCGTCGACCGTCGACCTGGAAGACCTGGAAAACGGCCAGAAGGTCACCTACCAGATCGTCGGCATGGATGAAGCGGACCTGAAGATGAACAAGATCTCGGTGACATCGCCGATCTCGCGCGCCTTGATCGGCAAGTACGCCGGCGACGTGGTCGAAGTGCAGGCGCCGTCCGGCCCGCGCGAATACGAAATCCTCGAAGTAAAGTACATCTGATGCTCACGCGCCTGCGCCTGCTGGTGGCCGCGCTGTGGGCCGGCAGCCTGTGGACGGTCGGCTACCTGGTGGCGCCGATTTTGTCGAACACGCTGCCGGACCGCAAAATGTTCGGCAATATCGCGGCCGGGATTTTCCGCGGCGAGGCGTGGCTGACCGTGGCGTGTGCGCTGGCGATGTTTGTGCTGGTGATGCTGGCCACGGATATCGACGCGAAGCGCAAGCGCACGCTGAACTTCATCGTGGGCGGGATGCTGGCTTGTACGGTGCTGGGATATTTCGGCATGCAGCCGGTGATGGCGATGCTGCGCGAAGCGGCAGGGACGCAGGGTGTGATGGACTCGAACCTGAGGATGAAGTTCGGGATCGTGCACGGCGTGGCTGCTTTGATTTACCTGGTGCAGAGTGTGCTGGGGGTGTCGCTGGTGCTAAAGAGCCGGACGTAATCCGTAGGGCGGATAAGCGAGAGCGCATCCGCCGAATTCACGCCTTGTTGACGCAAACACGGCGGATGCGCTCACGCTTATCCGCCCTACAAAAGCAACGAGAAACCTCTTAACCGAGGCTTTTCTTGGAACTGGTCTGACGCGGCTTGGCGCGCTTGATGTTGCCGCCGGCCGTAACCCGCTCATTACCCTTGATCATGACCTTGGTCACGCTAGGGCGCTTGGTGCCGCTGGCGCTGGCCTTGACGATGGTGACTTCGCGCATGCCTTTGCCGGCCTTGGAGCTGCGCTCCTTGACGGTTTCGACTTTCGGGCGGTAGATCACCAGCAGCTTGCCGATGTGCTGTACCGGCGCTGCATCGAGTTCTTCGCAGATGGTGTCGTAAATGGCGACGCGGGCTTCACGGTCGTCGCCAAACACACGCACCTTGATCAGGCCGTGCGAATCAAGGCTGGCCGCGATTTCCTTCATGACTGCCGGGGTCAGGCCGGCTTCGCCGATGATCACGACAGGCTTCAGTCCGTGGGCTTCGGCGCGCAGTGCGCTGCGCTCGACGGGGGTAAGTTTTTGCATAATATTTTAAGATAATCCTTTAAAAGCAGTATTCTACGCGAATGGCAAAGAACAAATTAAACAAAAACTGGTTGCACGACCACATCAACGATCCCTATGTCAAATTGGCACAAAAAGAGGGATACCGTGCACGCGCCGCTTACAAGCTCAAGGAAATCGACGAACAGGAAAAGCTGATCAAGCCGGGCCAGGTCGTAGTCGACCTCGGTTCGACCCCGGGCAGCTGGGGTCAGTACGTCCGCAAGAAGATGTCGGGCAAGGAGGGCGGGGGCATCAACGGCACCATCATCGGCCTCGACATGCTGCCGATGGAGCCGATCGCCGACATGCACTTCATCCTGGGCGACTTCCGCGAGGCGCGCAGCCTGCGCGCGCTGGACGCCATCCTGGAGGGCCGCAAGTGCGACGTGGTGCTGTCGGACATGGCGCCGAACCTGTCGGGCATCCCGACGGCCGACGCGGCCCGCATGGAACATCTTATCGACTTGGCAATTGAATTTTCGCAGTTTCACCTGAAGCCGTCGGGCGCGCTGGTGGTCAAGTGCTTCAAGGACATGGGCTTCAGCCAGGTCGTCGAGAAGTTCCGCGGCGAGTTCAAGACGGTCAAGCAGGTCAAGCCGAAGGCCAGCCGCGACAAGTCATCGGAGATCTTCCTGGTCGGCCGGGGCCTGAAGAACCCTACCCAGACTAATCACGCACTGGATGAAGAACCTGCTCTTGATATTTGACCGTATAGCCGCACATCTTGCGCAGGAAACCCGCATGCATGAGGTTTCCAGCGCTTTTTTGGCCAGGATCGCGGGCGCGCGTGGCGCACCCTGCTGATTGAGAGTAGAATCGGCCCTTATATTCGGTAAAAAGATGCCCCCGGCATCGAAGGAGTTTTCGTGAATAATATGTTTTCCAAATCCGCCATCTGGGTGGTCGTCGCGCTGCTGTTGTTCATGCTGTTCAAGCAGTTCGATACCGCCAGCGTTGCCGGCGGCAGCAAGTCCATCGCTTATTCCGAACTGCTCGATGAAATCAAGGCGCGCCGGATCAAGGATGTCACGATTGAAGGCGGCAACATTACCGCCACCCGCGTCGACGACACCAAGGTGCGCTCGACCGCGACGATGCTCGACCGCGGCCTGATCGGCGACCTGCGCGAGAACGGCGTTCGTTTCGACATCAAACCGCCTGAGGAGCCTTCGTTCCTCCAGCAAGTCTTCATTTCCTGGTTCCCGATGCTGTTGCTGATCGGCGTCTGGGTGTTCTTCATGCGCCAGATGCAGGGCGGCGGCAAGGGAGGCGCTTTCTCCTTTGGCAAGTCCAAAGCACGCATGATGGATGAGACCAACAACACGGTCACTTTTGCCGACGTCGCAGGCTGCGACGAAGCCAAGGAAGAAGTCACCGAGATCGTCGACTTCCTGAAAGACCCTACCAAGTTCCAGAAGCTGGGCGGACGCATTCCGCGAGGCGTGCTGATGGTTGGCCCTCCGGGCACGGGTAAAACCCTGCTGGCGCGCGCCATTGCCGGCGAAGCCAAGGTGCCGTTCTTCTCGATCTCGGGTTCCGACTTCGTTGAAATGTTCGTCGGCGTCGGCGCAAGCCGCGTTCGCGACATGTTCGAGAACGCCAAAAAGCATTCGCCTTGCATTATCTTTATCGACGAGATCGACGCTGTCGGCCGCCATCGCGGCGCCGGCATGGGCGGCGGTAACGACGAGCGCGAACAGACGCTGAACCAGCTGCTGGTCGAGATGGACGGCTTCGAAGCCAGCTCCGGCGTCATCGTCGTGGCTGCAACCAACCGTGCCGACGTGCTGGACAAGGCGCTGCTGCGCCCGGGCCGTTTCGACCGCCAGGTGATGGTTGGCCTGCCGGACATCCGCGGTCGCGAGCAGATCCTCAATGTGCACATGCGTAAAGTGCCTATCGGCACCGACGTCAAGGCCGACATCCTGGCCCGCGGCACCCCTGGTTTCTCGGGCGCCGACCTGGCCAACCTGGTCAACGAGGCAGCGCTGTTTGCGGCCCGCCGCAGCAAGCGCCTGGTCGAGATGAGCGACTTCGAGGACGCCAAGGACAAGATCTTCATGGGTCCGGAGCGCAAATCGATGGTCATGCGCGAGGAAGAACGCCGCAACACGGCCTTCCACGAGTCCGGCCACGCCGTCATCGCCAAGCTGCTGCCGAAGGCTGATCCGGTGCACAAGGTAACGATCATGCCGCGCGGCTATGCCCTCGGCCTGACCTGGCAGCTGCCTGAACACGACAGCCTGTCCGGCTACAAGGACAAGATGCTCGAGGAAATCTCGATCCTGTTCGGCGGCCGTATCGCGGAAGAACTGTTCGTCGGCCAGATGTCGAC
>DASWSX010000218.1:0-28669 GCA_036402435.1 Telluria sp.
CTTGAGGCGACGGTCCCGATGATCAAGCACCTCGACGGCATCTGCCATGTCTACATCGACGCCAAGGCCGACCTGGCGAAGGCCGTCCCGATCGCATTCAATGCGAAGTGCCACCGCTACGGCACCTGCAATACGATGGAAACGCTGCTGGTCGAACGCAGCGTGGCGCCAGCCGTCCTGCCGAAGCTCGCCGAACTGTACGCGACGAAGCAGGTCGAGCTGCGTGCCGACCCGGAAGCGCATGCGCTGCTGGCAGGCTATCCGCATCTCGCGGAAGCAGTCGAAGAAGACTGGAAAACCGAATACCTTGCGCCGATCCTGGCGGTCAAGGTCGTCGGCGGCATCGACGAGGCGATGGACCACATCGCCACCTACTCGTCGAAGCACACCGAGTCGATCATCACCGAGGACTACAGCCTGGCGATGCGTTTCCTGCGCGAAGTCGATTCGGCATCGGTGATGGTGAACGCCTCGACCCGCTTTGCCGACGGTTTTGAATATGGCCTTGGCGCCGAAATCGGCATCTCGAATGACAAGCTGCATGCACGCGGCCCGGTCGGGCTGGAAGGCCTGACCTCACTGAAGTACGTCGTGTTCGGACACGGCGAAATACGTAATTAACCAACCCTCGGGACCCACATGCTCTGGATTAAAGCACTGCACATCGTTTTCGTCATCTCCTGGTTCGCCGGCCTGTTCTACCTGCCGCGCATCTTCGTCAACCTGGCAATGGAGACCGAAACGGTGGCGCATGCGCGCCTGCTGCTGATGGCGCGCAAGCTGTATCGCTTCACCTCGATCCTGATGGTTCCGGCGCTGGTATTTGGCATCTGGCTGTGGCTCGGTTATGGTTTCAAAGGCGGCTGGCTGCATGCAAAGCTGGCGCTGGTCGTGCTGGCGATCGGCTACCACCACGCATGCGGATCGCTGCTGAAGAAGTTCGAGAACGCCGCCAACAAGCGCAGCCACACCTGGTACCGCTGGTTCAACGAGGTGCCGGTCGTCCTGCTGCTGGCGATCGTCATCCTTGCGGTTGTCAAACCGTTTTAACGAGGTGATGGCATGAGCAGAACCGTCGAGTATTTCCTGTCGCCGCAGTCGCCGTGGTGCTACCTGGGCCACCAGCGCCTGGTCGACCTCGCGCGCGAAACCGGCGCGCAGGTCGAGCCGAAGCCGTTCGACCTCGGGAAAGTGTTCAGCGTGTCGGGCGGGCTGCCGCTGGCCAAGCGCGCGCCGCAGCGCCAGGTGTACCGCCTGGTCGAGCTGGAGCGCTGGGCCAAATTCCTCGGCCTGCCGATGAACACGCAGCCGCAATTCTTCCCGGTGTCTCCCGATGCCGCATCGACCCTGATCATCGCCGCGCGCACCAGCCTGGGCGTGGATGCGGCGCTCGAACTGTCGGGCGCGATCATGCGCGCGCTATGGGCCGAGGAGAAGAACATCGCCGACGAGGACACGCTGGCGCAGGTCGCGGACCTGTGCGGCTTCGACGGCCGCATGCTGCTCAAGTCGGCGCAGACGCCCGGCGTGCAGGAACAATATCAACGTAATACCGACGAGGCCATCGCCGCCAACGTCTTCGGCGTGCCCTGGTACGTCGTCGATGGCGAGGGCTTCTGGGGGCAGGACCGCCTCGACTTCGTCAGGCGCGCGCTGGACTAGGCAGCGCAAGACTTCATTTTCACAACGGATAAAGGGTACACCATGGCTTCATATTTTTGCCCATGCCCACGCGGCATGGAAGCGGCGCTGGCCGAGGAACTGGGCGAGATCGCCCAGCAAAGCACCACCATGAAGGTGCACAACCAGGTGCCGGGCGGCGTGCACTGCTCCGGCGACCTGATTGACTCCTACCGCATCAACCTGCATTCGCGCATCGCATCGCGCGTGCTGATGCGGATGGGTCACTCGAGCTACTCGAACGAAAACGATATCTACGACCTGGTGCTGGCGCAGCCGTGGGAAGACTGGTTCGACGTCGACCACACGATCCGCGTCGACGTTACCGCGGTCAAGTCGCCGCTGCGCAGCCTGGAATTCACCACGCTGAAGATCAAGGACGCCGTGTGCGACCGCTTCCGCGACCAGTTCAACAAGCGCCCGTCGGTCAACACGCGCGAGCCGGACATGCGCATTGTCGGCTTCCTCGACCAGCGCAATTTCACCATCTACCTCGACACCTCGGGCGAGGCGCTGTTCAAGCGCGGCTGGCGCGAAGAGACGGGCGACGCGCCGCTGCGCGAAAACCTGGCCGCCGGCATGCTGCGCGTATCGGGCTGGAAGCCGGGGACGGTGCTGTTCGACCCGATGTGCGGCTCGGGCACCATCCTGATTGAAGCTGCCCAGCAGGTGCAGGGCATCCCATCCGGTGCGCGCCGCAAGTTCGCGTTCGAGAAGTTCCACACCTTCGACCCGGCTCCATGGCAGGCGATGAAGAACGCGATCAAGGCCAATCCCCTGCCGGAATCGCCGACCATCTTCGGCTCCGACATTTCGGGCGACATGGTCGCGATGACGCGCCATAACCTGAAAATGGCCGGCATCATGTTCGAGGTGCCGCTCAAGCAGATCGAGGCACAGGAAGTGAAGCCGCCGACCGAAGAACCGGGCATCCTGCTGACCAACCCGCCGTACGGAGAGCGGATCGGCGTGCGCGGCGACAGCACCATCCCGGCCGACGAGATGGCAGTCGGCTTCTATTCGGCGCTGGGGACCACGCTCAAGCAGCGCTTCGCCGGCTGGACGGTGTTCCTGTTCACCGCCGACCTGTCGCTGCCGAAGCTGCTGCGCCTGAAGGAAGCGCGCAAGACGCCGTTCTTCAACGGTGCGCTTGAATGCCGCCTGTTCCGGTTCGACATGGTCGCAGGTTACAACCGCCGCGAAGAAGCCAAGCCAAAACAGGACTAAGGCATGTTCCCGACACCGCCGCCAAACCTCCCTCCAGATCCGGTCACCCCGGTACCGCTGCCGCGCGCGCACAAGATCGCGATGCTCGGCACCACCGGCCTGGCGGTGCTTCTGGCGGCGATGTCGATGCTCGGCCCGTTCTCAATCGATGCCTACCTGCCTGCCTTCCCCAACATCCAGGCTTCGCTGCAGGCGACCCAGATCGAGGTGCAGCAGACGCTGACGGCCTACATGCTGGCGTTCGCGGTGATGGTGCTGTGGCACGGCGCGCTGTCCGATGCCTTCGGCCGCCGCAATGTGATCCTGGTGTCGCTGGTGATCTTCGCCATCGGCACCTTCGGCTGCGCGTCGGCCCACTCCGTGCACTACTTGTGGGTGTTCCGCATCATGCAGGGGGTGTCGGCCGGCGCCGGCGTGGTGGTCGGGCGGGCCATCATCCGCGACCTGTATTCAGGCGCGCCAGCCGCGCGCCTGCTGTCGCTGGTGACGATGATCTTTTCGATCGCGCCGGCCATCGCCCCGGTGCTGGGCGGCTGGATCGTCAAGTTCTTCGACTGGCGCACCATCTTCCTTGCGCTGCTTGGATACACGATCGTGCTGGGCTGGTTCTGCTACAAGCATCTCCCCGAGACGCTGCCGGCCGAAAAGCGCCAGCCGTTCAATCCAAACTACCTGGCTGAGAGCTACTGGTCGATTTTCAGCTCGCCCCTGTTTCACATGAAGGCGGGGATCGTTGCATTGAACTTCGCTGGCATGTTCCTGTACATCGCCGCGGCGCCCGTGATGCTGCCCGAGCACCTGAACCTGGGGCCGGACGAATTCGCATGGCTGTTCATCCCCACCGTCAGCGGCTTGTTCCTCGGTTCGCTCGCGGCCAACCGCATGGCGGGCAAGTCGACCGTCGGCCGCCAGGTCACGCTGGGCTTTAGCTTCATGCTGGCCGCGGCCGGCGCCAATGTGATCTACCACGTGTTCATGCCGCCCGCGGTCCCATGGTCGGTGGCGCCGATGTTCTTCTACACCTTCGGCAGTTCGCTGATGGCGCCTGCCGTCACCCTGCTGGCGCTGGACATGTTCCCGCACATCCGCGGCACGGTGGCATCGTGCCAGTCGTTCGCGGTAACGCTGCTCGGCGCCCTGGTGGCCGGCGTGATCGCGCCGTTCCTGTCGCATTCGGTGCTCTGGATCGCCAGCGGCCAACTGGCGTTTGCCCTGTGCTCGCTGGGGCTCTGGGCCGCCTCAAGGCGCTACCGCAGAAAAATCCCGGCGTAGCACGGGAACGCCGGGTCACAGTTTTTCTTGTCAACCGGGCAATTACGCCGGTACACTGCCTTTTCCGCGCGGGAATACTAACGATAGATCATTGATCGGGGAGGGTCGATGGCTGTGCAGATCAGGCTTGGGGTTGTGCTGCTACTGGCAGCATCGGTTTGCGGCATTCAAGGATGTGCCAGCGGAGAAAGACACGCCCGCTCGTTCAACTACGAGCCTGATTCGGCCCGGGGCATGCACCGGATCGCCGAGCGGGGCGTTCTGTCGGATCATCTTAAAGACGTATTCGAAAGCGTGCCGGAACAAGCGCTGCCCGCCCCGGAGATTCGAAGCGTTGTCGCTGCAAGCCGCGGGTGGATGTGTAATGTCGCGCAAGAGGAAGCAAATCAAAAGGCTATCGCTTACTTCCAGAACCAGCTGCAAATCGCCAGGCTATACAAAGCCGAGATCATGGCCGTTACCACCACGACCAACATGGATGCGATATTCACGCCGCTGGGCCAGCAAATGATCGGCGAGGGCTACAAGGTTCCATACTACACTTGCAGCCCTTCGTACACGGCCCTGGCCGGCGCGTATAACCAGTACGCCGGGGCGTTCAACGATGCATACACGTCACGGATACCGCTCCTCTACCGCATCGTCGACGGGGCTGAAGCGGACCTGGGCGCGCTGAGCGCTGCCAAGGATCGGCTGATGGCCGCCCTGCGTACCGGACCGGGGCCCGCGACAACCGCGGCCCGCCTGTCCTATCGCCAGGCGGTGGCCAGGCTGCGCGAATACAGGCTCCAGGACTTCTATGTCGATGCGAAGCTGGGCGGCGGCACCGCCCGGACCTTCAAGGCATCCGACTTCTGGTCGCGCGCGAACGCGGTCATGTACCAGGACGTGGGCGATGACTATACGGGCTACACGATCGCGGAGATCCTCGGCAGCCCGACCGGGGCAAACCTCACCATCACAACGAGTAACTCCATCGCGACGATCGAGGTTCGCCACATGTCTTATGGCCCGGGCTTCTGTACCGTGGAAACCAAATCGAGCCTCGGCGCCGGAAACGTCGCCGCCGCTCCGCCACTGGTTTACGGGCCATGGCACCCGCTCGAGGCCCACGCGGGCGCGGTCACACTGACCATCACGACAGAAGCCAAATGCGACACGGGGGCACGCTCCCAGGTCCGCTACTTCAAGTAGCCGCCCGGAGCCGCTGTCAATCCAGGCTTGAAGGGGTCCAGGGGCGAAATTCGCCGCCGACCGGTCCAACTGTGATTTTTACGGCGGGACCTGCCGGCCTTGTGTTGTTTCGCCTCACCGGTTAAAAACCTTCATTTACGCCCGGTCATTACCGTGGCAAACTAGCGACTTATTTCCGAAAGTTATGTTCTTCCAGTCAACTTTCGTGTATATATGCTAAGATTCGTCCTGCGGGAAAAGGAAGTGAGGGCCCAGAAACTGCCCTGTTTCCTATAAATATAATAAAACGTTGTGGAGCTTCGCCGTTAGCGCCACCCCGAAATCCATCGTACATTAGCGGCTGTGCTCGAGACATGCATCAATCAGACCATGACATTCGCAATCGCTTGCTGATTGCCCGTCTGCCGGCCATGCCGCAGATACTGATCAAGTTGATAGAGCACCTGCAGGCCGACGACCTTGGCATGCAGGAGCTCGCTGCATTGATTTCCAAGGATGCCGGCATGACGACCAAGATCCTGGCCGTCTCGAACAGCTCTGCCTACCATCGCAACAGCCGCAGCGTCGGACTTGAGCAGTCGCTCGTCACCCTCGGCACCGACGCGATCAAGACGCTGGTCATCAGCGAATCGGTCTTCCAGACCTTTAACAACTTCCCCCATTCGGGCAGCACCGACCTGCGCGGGTTCTGGAAAAGCTCGCTGACCGCGGCTGTCATCGCGCGCGAGCTGGCCAGGCAGATGGAATATGGCCAGGTCGAGGAAGCCTACCTCGCCGGCCTGCTGCACAATGTCGGACGCTTGGCCTTGCTGGCAACCGCGCCCAAGGAATACGCTTTCAATTTCGGCGCGCGCGACGACGCCGACCTGTGCGCGGTTGAACAGCGCACCCTGCAAATCACCCACTCGGAAGCGGGGGCCTGGCTGGTCGAGCGCTGGCAGCTCGATTCCTTCCTGGCCGACTCGGTCCTGTATCACCACGAACCAAGCAGCCGCCTGGCGCAAGCCCATCCCCTGATCCGCATCGTGCGCGTGGCGCACCTGCTGTCGACGCGCGACGTCGACCAGGAAGAAGTACGCGGCGCGCTCGGCTTGTGCGGGCTTGAAGAAGAAGACGTCGGCCGCCTGCTGGCGCTGGCCTCGCGCCAGGTTGAAAAATCGGCGGCGCACCTGGGCATCGACCTTGCCGGCGCCGACGACGTGCCGCAACCGCAGGCATACGCGCCGCAGGTGCTGCAAGACCCGGTGCAGCAGCGCCTCTCGGAAGAAGTGCGTAACCTCGTGCTGGTCTCCGAAGTGGGCCAGACGTTCGCGCGCCAGCAGGGCGAAAGCGGCCTGCTCGAGTCGATGACGCGTTCGGCGCGCATCCTGTTCGACTTCGATAACACCGTCATCCTGCTTGAAAATCCGACCGGGCACGCACTGGTCGGCATGCCGTCCGGCGAGCAGCAGCGCATCTCTGAATTCTCGATCCCGCTTGAAAAAGGCAGCCCGGTGGCCGACGCCGCGCTCGAACGGCGCACTGCATTCCTGCGCCGCGACCAGCCCTCGCTCGGCCTGGCCGAAGAGCAGCTGTTCCGCATGCTCGGCACCGACAGCCTGGTGTGCCTGCCGCTGGTGTCGGGCGCGCGCTGCCTCGGCGTCATGATCGGCGGCGTCGCCGCGTGGCAGGTGGCCTCGTGCCAGAAGCGCGAGCGCTTCATGCAGTCGTTCGGCGCGCAGGCAGCCAGCGCGCTCGAATCGGCGCTGGCCGAACGCGGCTACGCGCGGCGCCAGATCGCCCACGTCGCCGAAGAATACCGCGAGGCTTCGCGTCGCGTCGTGCACGAGGTGAACAATCCGCTGTCGATCATCAAGAACTACCTGTCGGTCCTGGACGACAAGCTGGCCAAACGCGAGCCGGTGGTCGGCGAAATGTCGATCCTGAATGAGGAAATCGACCGCGTCGGCCAGCTGATCAACGGCCTGGCCGACCTGAAGCCGACTCCGGTGGCGCGCGCCACCGATGCCTCCAAGGTCGTCGACGATGTGCTGCGCCTGTTCCGCGCCACCGATTTCGTGCCGCCTGGCGTGCATGTGGCGGTCAACATGCACGATGCGCCATCGGACATCGAGGGCGACGCCGACATCCTCAAACAGATCCTGGTGAACCTGGTGAAGAACGCGGTTGAAGCGCTGGGCGGCAGCGGACGTATCGACATCTCCAACCGCGGCCACGTGAACCGCGAGCGCAAGCTGTACCTGGAGCTGGTTGTAAGCGATACTGGCCCGGGCATGTCGCCCGAGGTACTGGCCAACCTGTTCTCGCCGGTTCGCAGTACCAAGGAAGGCCCGCACCATGGCCTCGGCCTGTCGATCGTGCACGGCCTGGTCAAACAGCTGGGCGGATTGATCAGCTGCCGCAGCGGCAGCAACGGAACGACATTTGAAATCCTGCTGCCTGCACGCAGCGGTGCGAATATGATCGCCAGCGCGCCAGCGCCGGCGGTCGACTCAGTTTAAGGCCATGATGAACGCGAACACTGCCGGCGCTTCGGCAATGACCCCGGCTTCGGACGAGCCAACCCAGATCTTCCAGTCCGAGGCTGGAACCCTGCCGCGCATCCTGCTGGTGGACGACGAGCCAAGGCTGCTGTCGTCGCTGTACGAGCTGCTGCGCGGACGCGACTACAACCTGGTGACCGCCACCTGCGGCAGCGAAGCGCTGGCGCACCTGTCGAAGATGCGCTTCGACCTGGTGCTGCTCGACCTGCGCCTGCCGGACGTCAGCGGCCACCAGATCATGGACTTCATCAACGACAAGGGCATCGACGCCGATGTCATCGTGATGAGCGGCGAAGTCGGCATCGATGCGGCCATCGGCGCGCTCAAGCGCGGCGCCTACGATTACCTGCGCAAGCCGTACAGCCGCGAAGAGCTGCTCAAGACGGTGGCCAACGCGCTGCAGCGGCGCCGCCTCGAGATGGCCAACCGGCGCATCGCGTCGCAGCTCGAGAACTCCGAAAAGCTGTACCGCTACCTGGTCGACAGCTCGCCGGACATCATCTACACGCTGAACCACGAAGGCAAGTTCACCTTCATCAACGACCGCGCCTACCAGCTGCTGGGGTTCTCGCGCGATGAGCTGATCGGCAAGCACTACTCGATCCTGGTGCACGAAGAAGACCTCGAGCGCGCGCGCTACGTGTTCAACGAGCGCCGCGTCGACGAACGCGCCTCGCGCAACGTCGAACTGCGCCTGAAGTGCCACAGCGGCAGCGGCCAGGACCGCACCTTCAACAACACCCTGATGACGATCTCGCTGAACTCGATCGGCATGCACGTGCCCGACCAGGAGGTCAGGAAGCTCGAATTCTTCGGCACCTACGGCGTCGCGCGCGACATCACCGACCGCAAGCGCGCCGAAGAAGTCATCTCGTACCAGGCCTACCACGACATCCTGACCGACCTGCCGAACCGCATGCTGTTCAAGGACCGGCTTGGCCTGGCCGTCATCCAGGCCAAGCGCAAGCTGACCGAACTGGCGGTGATGTTCATCGACCTCGACCGCTTCAAGCTGGTTAACGACACGCTCGGCCACGTCAAGGGCGACGAGCTGCTGCAGCAGGTGGCACTGCGCCTGAAGGACTGCCTGCGCCGCGGCGACACGCTGGCGCGCCAGGGCGGCGACGAATTCACCATCGTGCTGCCGGAACTGCGCGACCGCGAAGACGCCAAGTGCATCGCCGACAAATTCCTCGAATGCCTGCAAAAGCCGTTCGACCTCGACGGCCACCAGGTGCACATCTCGGCCAGTATCGGCATCGCGATCTATCCCGGCGACGGCGAGTCGATCGACGAGCTGCTGCGCCACGCCGACATCGCGATGTACCAGGTCAAGGCGTTGGGCAAGAACGGCCACAGCTTCTATCACAACTCGATGCTGGACATCTCGCACCAGAAGATCGCGCTGGAGCAAAGCCTGCGCAAGGCGCTGGAGCAGAACGAGCTGGAGATGTATTACCAGCCCCAGGTCGACGTGATCTCGGGCCGCATCGTCGGCGCCGAAGGGCTGATGCGCTGGAATCATCCGCAGCGCGGCCTGCTGACGGCGGGCGAGTTCCTGCCGTTCGCCGAAGAGAACGGCCTGATGCTGCCGATTTCCGACTGGATGATCGGCGCCCTGTGCCGCGACATGCTGCTCTGGAATGCAGCCGGTGGCGAGAACATCCGCCTGTCGCTGAACCTGTCGCCGCAATACCTCGACCGCGGCGACTTCTTCGAAAAGATGCGCGGCGCGCTGGTGCGCTACGGGATTTCGCCGGCCCAGATCGAATGCGAGATCACCGAGAACATCTGCATCCGCAATCCGCAGTATGCGATCGACCAGCTGAACAAGCTTTGCCAGCTGGGCGTATCGGTGGCGATCGACGATTTCGGCACCGGCTACTCGTCGCTGTCGTACCTGCACCGCTTCCCGATCCACACCATCAAGATCGACCAGTCGTTCGTCAAGGAGATCCACGACGAGCAGGGCCACTATCCGGTGATCCTGGCGATCATCTCGATCGCGCGCGGGCTTGGCCTGCACCTGATCGCCGAAGGCGTCGAAACCGAAGTCCAGGCGCGCTACCTGAAAGCCAACGGCTGCCAGACGATGCAGGGCTACTTCTTCCACCGCCCGATCTCGCTGCCGAACTTCATCACCGTCCTGCAAGGGCAGGATACGCGCGCGCCCGCTGCGGTACAGGCCTGACGCGCGATGCAGAGTGCGAGCGTGCGCCAGCCTGACGCCGCCCGTGGCCACACGGTCGAATACCTGCGCATAAAAGGGCTGGCCGACCGCGGCGTCGCCAGCGCCCAGCACACCCTCGGCTTCATGTACGTGAACGGGCAGGGCGTGCCGCAGGATTTCGCGCTGGCCGTCGAGTGGTACCTGAAGGCCGCCAACGCCGGACTCGAACACGCGCAATACAACCTCGGTGTCATGTACCAGAAGGGCCAGGGCGTCGATCAGGATTACGCGCGGGCCGCGGCCTGGTACGAGCGCGCCGCGGTGCAGGGCTACGCCGCCGCGCAGTACAACCTGGGCTGGCTGTACGCCAAAGGCCAGGGCGTGGGCCACGACGTGCAGCTGGCCATGCACTGGTTCAGCAAAGCCGCCGAGCAGGGCGACGCCGGCGCGCAGAACAACCTGGGCATGATGTACGAAACCGGCAAGGGCGTGCCGCAGGACTTCAAGCACGCGATCTTCTGGTACCGCAAAGCCGCCGAGCAGGGCTACGCGCGCGCCCAGTTCAACCTGGCGCTGCGCTACGATAACGCGCAAGGCGTCCCGCTCGACCAGCAGCAGGCCATCTCCTGGTTCCGCAAGGCTGCCGAGCAAGGTTATGCGCCGGCGCAGTTCAACCTCGCGCTGCGCTTCGATAAAGGACAGGGCGTCCCGCAGAACAGCCAGAAGGCGATCGGCTTGTACCGCCGCGCCGCCGAGCAGGGCCACGCCAGTTCGCAGTTCAACCTCGCGCTGCTGTATGACAGCGGCCACGGCGTGCCACGCGACGAAGAGCTGGCGCTGGAGTGGTACCGCAAAGCCGCCGGCCAGGGCCACGCGGGCGCGCAGGACAATATCGGCCTGCGCTACGAGCATGGCCAGGGCGTCGCACAAAACTTCGAACAGGCGCTCGACTGGTACCGCAAGGCGGCCGAACAGGGCTTCGCCAGCGCGCAGTACCATTTGGGACTGTTGTACGACGCCGGCAGCGGCATCGAGCGTGATCCGGCGGAAGCGCTGGCATGGTTCCGCAGGGCGGCAGAACAGAACCACGTGCGCGCCCAGTTCGAACTGGGGCTGCGCTACGAGTCGGGGATGGACGTCAGGCCGGACTACCGGCTTGCGATGGAATGGTATCGGCGCGCCGCCGACCATGACTATGCGCCCGCCCAGTTCATGGTGGGCGCACTGTTCGACAGCGACGATGCCGGCATGCTTGACAGCCGCGAAGCGTATGGCTGGTACCGCAAGGCGGCCGACCAGGGCTATGCGCGCGCCCAGTTCGCGCTCGGGCTGCGCTACGACAGCGGCCAGGGCGTCCCGCGCGATTACGAAGCCGCCTATTTCTGGTACATGCACGCCGCCCGCCAGGGGCATGCGCGCGCCCAGTTCAACCTCGGCCTGATGCACGCGAGCGGCCATGGCGCGGTGCCGGACCTGGTGCAGGCCCTGACCTGGCTGCAGCAGGCGGAGCACGGCGGCGTCCCCGCCGCTTCCCGCTACGTCAAGGCCACCGCCGCGCGCATGAGTCCCGGCCAGCTGGCGCAGGCCCAGTGCCTCGCGGTCCGCGCCGACCTGGCAGCCTGACCCCGTCCGCGCATGGGCGGCCTGTTTTTTCGATTCCCGGTGCGCTGCGCACAAACTCCTTCCTGTACAGGTGACTCCATGAAGCAAACGATGCTGTCCGTCGCGCTTGGCCTTTCGCTGGCCGCGGCAATCTCCGCTTCAGCCAGCGCGGCGCCCGTCGCAGCGGCGGCGAAAGCCGCCAGCCCGGCTGCGTTCGACCGCAAGCCGTACACGATCCCGCACAAGAAGTTCGTGCTGAAGAACGGGCTGACGCTGATCGTCCACGAAGATCGCAGCAGCCCGGTGGTTGGCGTCAATGTCTGGTACCACGTCGGGTCGCGCAACGAGGCGCGCGGCAAGACCGGCTTCGCGCACCTGTTCGAGCACTTCTTCTTCAACGGGTCGGAAAACTATCCGCACGGCTTCCGCGAGGCGATGGACGACCTGGGCGCGAACAACCGCAACGGCACCACCAACACCGACCGCACCAACTTCTTCGAAGACGTGCCGGTGTCGGCGCTGGAGCGCACGTTGTTCCTCGAGTCGGACCGGATGGGCTTCCTGGCCAACTACATTTCGAAGGAGATGCTCGAGCGCGAACGCGGCGTGGTGCAAAACGAAAAGCGCCAGGGCGACAACCAGCCTTACGGCCGCGTGCACTACGAGATCGATGCCAAGATGTACCCGTACTCGCATCCGTACTCGTGGTCGCCGATCGGCAGCATGGACGACCTGAATGCGGCGTCGCTGGAAGACATCCGCAACTGGTACCGCACCTACTACGGCCCCAACAACGCAGTGCTGTCGCTCGCAGGCGACATCAGCGCAGAACGGGCGCTGGAACTGGTGAACAAATACTTCGGCGCGATTCCCCCGGGCCCGCCGCTGCCGCGCACCGAGGCCTGGATTCCCAAGCTTGACCGCGACATCCGCGACGAGATGGAAGACCAGGTGCCACAGGCGCGCATCTACCGCGCCTACCACGCACCGGCCTGGAAGGACCCGGAACTGCAGTACCTCGGCCTGTTCGGCGATGTGCTGTCCGGCTCGCGCTCGTCAGCCCTGCCGCGCCGCCTGGTCTACGAAAAAGGCCTGGCCACTGCGGTCAACAGTTACGTCAGCGACGCGGAACTGGGCAGCACCTTCAACATCGTCGTTACCGTCAAGCCGGGCGTTGATCCGGCCGAAGTCGAGCGCGAAATGGACGCCGTACTTAATGCGCTGATCGAAAGCGGACCGGCCGCCGAACCTGTCAAGCGCTCGCAGACGGGCAACCTGGCCGGCTTTGCGCGCTCGCTGGAACGCCTGGGCGGCTTCGGCGGGCGTTCCGACGTGCTGGCCGAGCACATGACCTACGCGGGCGCACCTGACGCTTACCTGCAGCGCCTGGAGGCGATGGCTACCGCAACCCCGGCACAGGTCAAGGCCGCGGCGCAGAAATGGCTGCGCGCGCACCACTACACAATGACAGTGCGTCCGTTCGCGAAGCTGGCGGCCGACAAATCGACCCTGGACCGCAAGGTACTGCCCCCGCTGGGCGCCGCACCCGATGTCAGCTTCCCTGCGATGCAGCGCGCGACACTGTCGAACGGGCTGAAGGTGGTCCTGCTCGAACGCCACAGCGCGCCGATCGTCAACGCGGCGCTGGTTGTCGATGCGGGCACCGCATCCGACAGCGCGGCCAATGCCGGTACCGCGTCGCTGGCGCTCGACCTGCTCGACAAGGGCACCAGGACGCGCGACGTGTTCAAGCTGGCCGACGACCTGGCCTCGCTCGGCGCGAACCTGTCCACCGCGACCGGCAGCGATATGTCGATCGTGCGGCTGCAGTCCACCACCGCCGCGCTGCGCCCGTCGCTCGCGCTGATGGCCGATGCTGCGCTCAATCCATCGTTTGCGCCCGACCAGTTCGCGCTGCAGAAACAGCGCCGTCTCGCGCAAATCGCGCAGGAACGCGCGCAGCCGAATGCACTCGCGCAGCGCATCCTGCCGGGCCTCCTGTACGGCGCGTCCCACGCGTATGGCCGGCCTGCGTCCGGCATTGAAGCGACGGTTGCGAACATCACGCGCGACGACCTCGCGCGCTGGCATGGCAGCTGGTTCAAGCCCGGCAGCGCGACCATCATCATCACCGGCGACACCACGCTGGCGCAGGTCGTGCCGGCGCTTGAAGAAAGCTTCGGCGGCTGGAAGGCCGGCACCGCGCCGCCCAAGCAGGTCGGCACAGTCGCGCGCACCCAGGGCAAGAAGCTGTACCTGATCGACAAGCCTGGTGCTCCGCAATCGACCATCGTCGCCGCCCACGTGTCCGAGACTCCGGGCCAGCCGGAAGACCTGGCGATGGAGCCGGTGATGCAGAACTTCGGCGGAATGGCTACCTCGCGCCTGAACCGCAACCTGCGCCTGGACAAGCACTGGAGCTACGGCACCTCGGGCGTGCTGACCACCCCGCGCGGCCAGCGCGCATTTACGGTGTTCGCACCGGTCCAGACGGACAAGACCAAGGAGTCGATGCTGGAAGTGGCAAAGGAGATCCGCGGCGTTGCAGGTGAGCGCCCACTTGCGGGCGAAGAGTACACCAGCATCATGCGCAACATGACGTCCCGCCTGGCCGGCCGCTTCGCCACGCTGGGCGCGCTGGAGGCCGCCGCCATCACTTCGCTCAACCTTGGCCTGCCCGACAGCTACTGGCCTTCGTATGCCGGCAACATCCGCGGCCTGGCCGAGCCGCAGCTGGCCGCGGCGTCGCGCAAATTCGTGCGGCCCGATGAAGTGGTATGGCTGGTCATCGGGGACCTGCGCAGGATCGAAGCCGGCGTGCGTGAGCTTGGCTGGGGTGAAGTAATCACGCTCAATGCCGACGGCACTCCCGCCGCCAGGTAATGCCAAAATTATCAAGCACAAGGATGCCATTCATGTTCAAGCGTTTTGTTCCACTGCTATGCCTGTGCATCCTCGCGGTCCCTGCATGGGCGCAGTCCGAACCCGAACCGGAAAAAGTTCTGGTGGTCGGTCAACGTCCGGGTCCCGGGCTGTGGAAAATCAGCAAGGGCGAGCACGTGATGTGGGTGTTCGGCGCCTATTCGCCGCTGCCGGCGAAAATGGAGTGGCGCGCGCATGAGGTTGAGGCGAAGCTGTCCCAGTCGCAGGAGTTCCTGTCGCAGCCATCGACCGGTATCGCCGTTGGGTACAGCGCGATGACGGCGCTGCCGTTCATGGTCGGCTTCAAGAACAATCCCGATGGCGCCAGCCTGAAGGACGTTGTGCCGGCGGATGTGTACGCACGGTGGCTGCCGCTTAAGGCCAAGTACATTGGCGAGAACGACGGCATCGAACGCGAACGCCCGATGTTCGCTTCGGATGAACTGTTCCGCAAGGGCCTGGCGCATGCGGGGCTCTCTGGGAATACCGGTATCGACAAGAAGCTGTACGACATCGCGAAGAAATACAACGTCAAGACGACGCGGACCGGGGTGACCGCGAAGATCGAGTCGCCGGTTAAAACCATCCGGGCGTTCAAGAAGTCGACGATGAACGACCTGGCTTGTTTTTCCCGGGCCGTCGAGCGGCTTGAAACTGATCTCGATGCCATGCGGGTGCGCGCGAACGCCTGGGCAATCGGCGATATCGCTGTGATCGAGGGGCTGAAATTTGCCGACCGCGATGAAGCCTGCGCCGACGCGGTCATGAACAGCGTGGTGGCCGATATCCAGCCTGAGATCCGCACCCTGAAGGCGCGCGCGCGGGAAAGCTGGCTCACGGCTGCGGAAAAAGCGCTGGCGACCAACAGGTCCACCTTTGCCTTGCTCAGTATGAACGAAATCCTCGACCCGAAAGGCCTGGTCGCCGAGCTGCAGGCCCGAGGCTACTCGGTAGAAAAGCCGGAATAACCGACGGCGCGCGCCGTCTCATCCGGGCCACAGGGCGCGCACGCTAACCGGGCGCGCCCTTCCTCGCCGTGCTAATATACTGTATAAATATACAGTTAAACGAGCGCGCGATGGAACTGACGGACAAGCTGGAGATATTGGCCGATGCTGCCAAGTACGACGCGTCGTGCGCGAGCAGCGGCGCGCCCAAGCGCTCGTCCCAGGGCAAGGACGGATTCGGCGCCACCACGGGCATGGGCATCTGCCACAGCTACACCCCGGACGGGCGCTGCGTCTCGCTGCTTAAAATCTTGCTGACCAATTTCTGCGTCTACGACTGCCAATATTGTGTCAACCGGCGTACCTCGAATGTCCCGCGCGCCCGCTTCTCGGTGGCCGAAGTCGTCAAGCTCACCACCGATTTCTACCTGCGCAACTACATCGACGGGCTGTTCCTCAGCTCCGGCATTATCCAGTCGGCCGACTACACCATGGAGCAACTGGTGGCCATCGCGCGCGAGTTGCGCGAAGTGCACCAGTTCCGCGGCTACATCCACCTCAAGACAATTCCCGATGCTGATCCTGCCCTGATCGCCGCCGCGGGCCTGTATGCGGACCGCCTCAGCGTCAACATCGAGCTGCCGACCGAGGCTGCGGTCGAACGGCTCGCGCCCGAGAAAAGCGTGCACACGATCAAGCTGGCCATGGGGTCGATCCGCCGCAAGCTGGACGAAAAGGCGGAAGAGCCGAAGTCGCCGAAGTTCGCGCCGGCCGGCCAGAGCACGCAGATGATCGTCGGGGCCGACGCCAGCGACGACCAGACCATCCTGTCGACCGCCGAAACCCTGTACGGGAGCTACAAGCTCAAACGCGTCTACTACTCGGCGTTCAGCCCGATCCCGCAAAGTCCGGGCAGCGTGCCGCTGGCGCCGCCGCCGCTGCAGCGCGAGCACCGCCTGTACCAGGCCGACTTCCTGCTGCGCAGCTATGGCTTCCAGGCCAGCGAGCTGCTGCCCGAAGCGGGCAACCTTGCCCTCGATATCGACCCGAAGCTGGCATGGGCGCTGGCGAACCGCGAGCATTTCCCGCTCGACCTGAACATGGCGGAAGAGAGCATGATCTCGCGCGTGCCCGGCATCGGCCTGCGCAATGCGCGCCGGCTGGTCGAGCTGCGCCGGCTGCGCCGCATCCGCTACGCCGACCTGGTGAGGCTTCGCTGCAGCATGAAAAAAATCGCCCCGTTCATCGTCGCCGCCGATTACCGGCCGGCACAGGGCGCCGCCGCATCCGAGGTGCTGCGCCGCTCGATGGCCGAGCAACCGAAGCAGATGGACCTATGGACGGAACTTCAGGCCGCCTGACCGCGGCCGCCGCGGTGGCGGCGGGCCAGCCGGTGCTGGTGAATTCATTCGGCCAGTGGCGCGAGGCCGCGCGCGACCTGCTTGCACACAAGGTCGAGCCGCACGCCGTGCAATGGGTGTCGAGCAAGCATGATGCCGACCTGTTTTCCAATCCCGTCGCTTGCGCCGACGAGGAAGAAGACGAAGGTGCCGAGCCGTCCGCAAGTCCGGGCGGTGCTGACGACAGCCCGGTGCGCGTGTCGCGCGAGCTGATGGAGATGCTGCAGGCCGCGGCGTGCTGCCGCGTGCCCAACCGCTGGGCCTTCCTGTACCTGGTGTTGTGGCGCTGGCAGAAGGGCGAAAAGGACGTGATGTCCGCCGCCGACGAGGACGGCTCCAAACTCCACTCGATGGTCAAGGCGGTGCGGCGCGAAGAGCACGACATGCATGCCTACATCCGGTTCCGGGAAAGGCGCGAGGAGGCCGGGCCGCCGCGCTTTGTCGCGTGGTTCGAACCAGGCCATGACGTGCTGCCGCAGGTGGCGCGCCACTTCGCCAGCCGCATGGGCCGCGTCACCTGGATGATCGCCACGCCCGACGCCAGCGTGATGTGGGATGGCGCCAGCCTGCACACCACGGGCCCGCTGATGCGTGGCCCCGAAGATATCGACGACGCCGGCGAAGCGCTTTGGCTGACCTACTACCGCAGTATCTTCAACCCGGCGCGCCTGAACGCCGACCTGCTGCATTCCCACATTCCATCGCGCTTCTGGAAGAATCTGCCCGAGGGCAGCATCGTGCCGGAAATGGTCTCGCAGGCCGCGGCGGGCGCGCGCAAGGTCGGCCAGACTCACAGCGTCGGCCAACGCGGCGGCACGGCGATTCCGATCAGTGCCGACAAGGCCCTGCCTCAGCGCGACGCGCCAAGCACGCTCGACCAGTGCCGCCGTTGCGACCTATGGAAGAACGCGACGCAGGCGGTGGGCGGCAGCGGTCCGAAACGCGCGCGCATCATGCTGGTGGGCGAGCAGCCGGGCGACCAGGAGGACCTTGCTGGCGAAGCTTTCGTCGGCCCCGCCGGCAAGCTGCTCGACCGCGCGCTGGCCGATGCCGAACTGGACCGGCGCAAGGTCTACCTCACCAATGCGGTCAAACACTTCAAGTGGGAGCCGCGCGGCAAGCGCCGGCTGCACAAGACCCCGGCCCAGCGCGAGGTCGAAGCCTGCAGCTACTGGCTCGAGCGCGAATTGCTGGCGGTGGGGCCGGACGTGATCGTCGCCATGGGCAGCACCGCGCTCAAGGCAGTGACGGGCGACGCGCACGCGACGCTCAAGGATGCGATGGCCGTACCGTTCATGCACGAGGGCAGGTGGATCGTCGCGATCTACCACCCAAGCTACGTGCTGCGGGTACCGGGTGACGACGCCAAGGCGCAGGCGTTTGCCGCGATGGTGGCCGGCTTCAGGCAGGCGGTGGCGCTGCTGTCGGCGCCTTAATCGTCTTTCATCACCGTATCTTCGTGGCTCGTCGCTTCAGCATGGCGCTGGACGGCGGGAAGCCCCAGACTCTCCTTATTGCCTTATATTAACGGCCATAGGAGAGTAAGAATGTTTAAAAGCATTTCGAGATGGTATGACCGATGGGAGCAGGAGCAGCTCGACGTGCTGGCCGACCCCTCATTGGTCGCCGACGTGCAACCCGGATACCGCCGCTATTGCGCCGAGAAGCTGGCTGAGTTATCTCCGATCGAACGGCAGGAGTTGCGTGAGTTTTCGATCACCTACCAGGGGCGCCGCCTGTGGATCGCGATTGCCAAACTGGTTGCGGGATTCTCCGCAGCCGGGTTGCTGGTGCACCTGCTTGTCCCGTCGACATTGAGCCTGCCCGTCGTCGTGATGGCTGCCAACATGCTCGGTTTCTGCGCGCTGATGGCCGTGGTGTCAGTATGGTTTAACTATCGCAAGGTCGCGAACCGCAAGCTGAGACTGGCGGGCTTCATCATTGGGTGCGCCATCGCGGGCGCGCTGGTCGGGGTCGCCACCGCCGTGGGCGCTGGGGACAAGGACGCCATGGATGTGCTGGCCAAATTGCCTCGCACGCTTGCCATCATCATCCTCGGTGCAGGCGGGCTGGTGGTTACGCCCTTGCTGATCATCGGCGCGCTGCGCAATCGCCGCTACGAGGCCCTGACCGTGCAGCTGCAGCTGGACGCAGAACGTGAACGGATAGCCCGGGAACTGAGCGAGTCGCAACTGCGGCTGCTGCGCGCCCAGATCGAACCTCATTTCCTGTTCAACACGCTTGGCGCAGTACAGCAGCTGGCCGAACATGGCGCGCCACGGGCCGCCGAGGTAACCGCCAACCTGATCGATTTCCTGCGAGCCAGCATGGCTGAAATGCGCAACGAACAAGCCTGCCTCGGGGACGAGTTCAGGATGATTGAAGCATACCTCAAGGTGATGCAAGCCCGTCTCGGTGAGCGTTTGCACTACACCGTCAGCCTCCCCGAAGCGCTGGTGCATGTTTCGGTGCCTAGCATGATTTTGCTGACGCTGGTCGAGAACGCGATCAAGCACGGCATCGAGCCCGCGCTGCGTGGCGGGGAGGTGCAGGTATCCGGACAGCAGGCCGGAGACAAAATTTTGATCCGGATCCGCGATACCGGTGCCGGAATGAACCCGGTTCCAGGCGCCGGCGTCGGCCTCGATAACGTGCGCCGCCGCCTGCAGCTGGCGTATGCGGGAGGCGCCAGCCTGGCGCTGGAGGATCATGGCGATGGGGTCGTGGCCGAGGTCACGCTGCCGCTCGAATCAAAGGAAGCAGCCGCATGAAAACAAAAATCCTGATCGCGGAAGACGAACCGCTGATGCGCGAGCGCCTGCTTGCCATGCTGGCTGTCGCGTGGCCGGAAGCGGAAGTCGTACTCGCTGCCGAAAATGGCAACGATGCCTGGGATGGCTTCCTCGAACACGAGCCGCAGGTGGTGTTTCTTGATATCCGCATGCCGGGGCTATCCGGCCTGGAAGTCGCCGAGCGCATTGGCAAGGCCGCGCATATCGTCTTTGTGACGGCGTACGATCAGTATGCGGTCGACGCGTTCGATGCGGGCGTGGCCGATTATGTGCTCAAGCCGGTGCAGGCTGACCGGCTGGAACGCACCGTCGCGCGCCTGCGCGCCAGGCTCGGTTCGGCACCGCTCGACCTTGGCGATATCCTGCGCCAGTTGAAGACGGCAATTCCTGCACCGAAGCGCGAAAAGATGAAATGGATCAAAGCCACGGTCGGCAAGCAGATCCGCCTGATCGACGTGGACGACGTGCTGTTCTTCCAGTCCGATACCAAGTACACGCGGGTGGTGCTGGCAGGCTCGGAGGCACTGGTCCGGATACCGCTCAAGGATTTAATGAGCGGCCTGGACCCGGAACAGTTCTGGCAAATCCATCGCTGCACGATGGTCAACGTCAACGCGATCGCCGCGGCGGAACGCGTTGACGCTGAACGGTTGCAGGTGCTGCTGCGCGGTTCCGACGAAAAGCTGCCGGTAAGCCGCACCTTCGCCCACTTGTTCCGCGACTGACCTTACGCCGCGACCGCTTCCTCGGCCGACTCGGCAGGCACGTCCACCGGCTGGCGGATAAGGTAGTCGAATGCGCTCAGTGCGGCCTTGGACCCTTCGCCCGCGGCGATCACGATCTGCTTGTACGGCACGGTCGTCACGTCGCCGGCGGCAAACACGCCCGGCACGTTGGTGTGGCACTTGGCGTCGACAACGATTTCGCCGTATTTGCTCAGTTCCAGGGTCCCTTTCAGGAACTCGGTATTGGGCACCAGGCCAATCTGCACGAACACGCCTTCGAGGCCCACGTGGTGGATCTCGTTGCTGACCCGGTCCTTGTAGCTGATGCCATTGACCTTCTGGCCGTCGCCCGTAATTTCCGTGGTCTGCGCGTTGACGTGGACGGTAACGTTGTCCAGGCTTTTCAACTTGTTCACCAGCACCGCGTCGGCCTTGAGCGAGTCGGCAAATTCGATGACGGTCACGTGCTGCACAATGCCAGCCAGGTCGATGGCCGCTTCGATGCCGGAGTTGCCGCCACCGATCACGGCCACGCGCTTGCCTTTGAAAAGCGGACCGTCGCAGTGCGGGCAATACGCCACGCCCTTGTTTTTGTACTCCGCTTCGCCCGGCACGTTCACATTGCGCCAGCGTGCGCCGGTAGAGACGATCACGCTGCGCGAATGCAGCACGCCGCCGTTGGCCATATGCACGGCCACCAGGCCGCCCGGCGTTGCTGCCGGCACGATGCGGTCGGCACGCTGCAGGTTCATGATGTCGACGTCGTAGTGGCGCACTTGCGCCTCCAGCGCGATGGCAAATTTAGGGCCATCCGTCTCGAGCACCGAGATGTAATTCTCGATGGCCATGGTGTCGTTGGTCTGGCCGCCGAAGCGCTCCGCAGCGACGCCGACACGGATGCCTTTGCGCGCCGCATACACGGCAGCTGCCGCGCCAGCCGGGCCGCCGCCGACGATCAGCACGTCGTACGGCGCTTTTTCATTGAGCTTGGTGGCTTCGCGGTCGGCGGAGTTGACGTCCAGCTTGGCGACGATTTCTTCCAGCGTCATGCGGCCGGAACCGAACAGGGCGTCGTCCTTGAACACCATCGGCACTGCCATCACCTGGCGGGTTTCGACTTCGGATTGATACATACCGCCATCGATGATCACGGTATTGATATTCGGGTTGTAGATTGCCATCAGTGCGGCGGCCTGCACTACGTCGGGGCAGTTATGGCAGGAGAGGGACATGTACACCTCGAAGTTGCCACCGTCTAGCGACTTGATCTGCTCGAGCACTTCCGCATCGACCTTTGGCGGGTGGCCGCCGGTCCACAGCAGCGCCAGCACCAGCGACGTGAATTCGTGCCCGAGAGGAATGGCGGCAAATCGCACGCCGCGCGTTTCGCCCTGTTTGGCGATGACGAACGAAGGAGTACGGCTGTCGGTGCCCGATTCATCGACGCTGACTTTGTCGGACAGGCTGGCGATTTCCTCCAGCAGCTCACGCAGTTCGGCACTCTTGGCACTGTCGTCCAGCGTGGCGATGAGCGTGACCGGGCCACGCAGGTTTTGCAGATAGGCCTGCAACTGAGTTTTTAAGGTGGCGTCAAGCATGTCGATATCCGTAAGTAAGTGCCTTGTAATTCAATCGCAGTGGCCCTTCAAAGGGGCCTGCGCAGAAGGGCGGCAAGGCAGCGCGCCCTTCTGTTGCACGACTATTTAGATCTTGCCGACCAGTTCCAGCGATGGGGTCAGGGTCTGGGCGCCTTCGTTCCACTTGGCTGGGCAGACCTGGCCAGGGTGCGAGGCGACGAACTGGGCAGCCTTCAGCTTGCGCAGGGTTTCCTTGACGTCGCGCGCGATGGCGTTGTCATGGACTTCCATCGTCTTGATAACGCCGTCCGGATTGACGATGAAGGTGCCGCGCAATGCCAGGCCTTCTTCTTCGATGTGTACGCCGAAAGCGCGGGTCAGCGCGTGGGTCGGGTCGCCGACCAGTGGGAACTGGGCCTTGCCGACCGCTGGCGAGGTCTCGTGCCAGACTTTGTGCGAGAAATGGGTATCGGTCGTGACGATGTACACCTCGGCGCCGGCTTTCTGGAATTCGGCGTAGTTGTCGGCAGCATCTTCGACTTCGGTTGGGCAGTTAAAGGTGAACGCCGCAGGCATGAAGATGATGACCGACCACTTGCCCTTGAGGGTTTCGTTCGAGACTTCAACGAATTTACCGTTGTGGAAAGCTTGTGCTTTGAAAGCTGGGATTTGGCTATTGATCAGAGACATGGGAGATCCTCGTATTCTATGTGTCGGTTAATAAAAACTATCAAATGAGAAGAACTCATTGGAATCATGATACCCCAAGATGGCACGGCGCCTGATTGGTTGTATTAATCGGTGGGATAGCAAATACTATCGATTCAATGTTGCCCATAGGCACGGCGGACGATACCTGCGAAGGAACCGGGACCGATGGAACGATCCGCGGGGGAGAAGTTAGATATTTGTCAAACCAGCGCTAACCCGCGTAAAATGCAAGGTCCGCGGGTGTAGCTCAATGGTAGAGCAGAAGCTTCCCAAGCTTACGACGAGGGTTCGATTCCCTTCACCCGCTCCAATAACCAGGTGCCAGGTTATTGGTTTCATTTTTCGTCAAATCCCACATTCCCCAAAAATTTCGTTTTACGAACGGGGCGATGCACGCGGCAAGACTAATGGCCCGGCGTCACCGAGGGCTGTATCCTGCCGGCCGGCAGCCGTCCTTGGCTTCCCTAGGACCTACTAGCGATTTGATGTAAGTCAATCCCATGCCCACACCGCTGCCTACGCTGGTAGCGGGGCGGAACGCGTCGATCATCTGTGGGCTACTGAGAGGGGTGGCGATGTCATCTTTCGGCGAAGACTACGTGAAGCATCTCCTCGAACATGAGCAAGACTGGTTCGACGATGATGAGGGCATCGGGCTTGCGCGGATGGAGAACAGGTATTACCCCTACACCCATCTGTTCACCCCGCTACAGGTCAACTGCGTCCACCTGAAGAATCGCATCGTTATGGGGCCGATGGGAAACTTTCACATGGCCGAGGAATTCGGCCGCCCCAGCAACAAGATGATCAAGTATTTTTCCGAGCGCGCACGCGGCGGCACGGGCCTGATCACGTCGGGAATGGTGCCGGTCAGTAGCACCCACGATCCGACTGTCACTGAGCGCGACGGTCAGACTTACTTCCCCCGTATCAACGGCAGCCGCACCCTGCTTGCCGGGTGGCGCGACCTGGCCGACTGCATCCACTCGTACGGGGCCCACTTCTTCATCCAGCTGTCACCCGGCATGGGGCGGGTCGGCGATCCCCAGTCACTGCTGAAGAAACACAGGCTTCCGGTTTCCGCTTCGTGGAACCCGAACTTCTACATACCCGCCATCCCATGCCGACGCCTGGCGGACCGGGAGTGCCGACGCATCATCGTGGATGCAGGGCAGGCCGCAGCGAACGCCAAGGCGATGACCATCGACGGTGTGTACCTGCATGGCCACGAAGGCTACCTGCTCGAACAGATGACCAACCAGGCTTTCAACCGAAGGGCGATTGGCCGCTTCTCTGACTGGCAGGCGTTCGGGCTGGAGATGGTGAGCGAGATCCGCAGCCGGGTCGGTGCGGAGTACCCGATCATGTATCGCATCGATCTGTCGCTGGCGCTGAATGCCACGTACGGTAAACGCATGGAAACCGTGCGCGTGCTGAAGAAGTTCCGGCGCGAGCGGCAGGTGGGCGAGACGCTCGACTACATCGCCAATCTTGTGAAGGCAGGCGTGGACCTGTTCGACGTAGACCTCGGAGGCCACGAAAACTGGTGGTTGCCCCACCCGCCCAGTTCGATGCCCAGCGGCGTTTTCCTGCCAGTTGCCCGTATTGTCAAAGATTTCCTTGCCAAGCACAGGATTGTTTCGAATGCCGGCTTGCCCGTTCCGGTAGCAGCAGTAGGCAAGCTCGGCTACCCCGATCTGGCTGAAAAGGCGCTGCGCGATGGGATGTGCGACATGATCATGCTCGCGCGCCCCCTGTTGGCCGATCCGCAATGGGCGAATAAGGCGTACTCCGGGCAGGCGGCGGACATCTGTCCCTGCATTGGCGACCAGGAGGCCTGCCTCCACGCGTTGGTCGCGGGAGGTCACCTGAAGTGCTCGGTGAATCCTCGAACGGGGATGGAAGACACTATCCCGCGCGAACTCCCGGCCGCGCAGACCCCGCGCAAGATCGGGATTGTAGGCGCAGGTCCCGGTGGCATCGAGGCTGCCATCACCGCCAGCCAGCGCGGCCATAATGTAACCCTGTATGACAGCCGCCACAAAGTCGGCGGCGGCTTGATCGCAAGCTCGGTTCCCCGGACGAAATACGAGACGCGCAACTACCTCGCCTATCTCGAACGCCAGGTGGAGCAATGCAGCACGCAGCACGGCCTGAGGGTTCGGCTCGGCACCATCGCCACGGCCGAGTCTCTGCAGAGCGAACAATTTGACGCGTTGGTGATCTGCAGCGGCGCGCAGCCAGTGCGCCCCGAGGTGGCGGGAGTGGGCCTGCGACACGTAGTCCAGGGCATAGACCTGCTATTGCATCCAGAATGGGCCGCCGACGCTCAGGATGTGGTTGTGGTGGGCGGCGGTGCGTTAGGATGCGACATAGGGCACTGGCTTGCAGCCGAGTACCACAAACAAGTCGTGGTGATCGAGATGTCGCCATATTTCATGCAGGGCGTCTGCACTGCAAACCGCGGGCACCTGATCCATGACCTGGAACGGCGGGGAACCCACCTCCTGAACTGTGCTCGCCCAACAGTGATTCGGGAACGCGAACTCACAATCACCAGAAACATCTCGTCAACGGTGCCAGATCCCTTCGTTACCTGGGCCCCGCTGCTGCCGGAAAATATTCCCAATCCTCTTGCCAGGCGAATTGGCGAGGAGATGGTCGAAGAGACCCTCAAAGCCGACCTGGTCGTGCTGGCAGCGGGGCTGCGGCCGGACCATTCGCTCTTCGAGGAATGCCAGCGCCTGCACGCCGCAGCCGACATTGTCGCTATCGGCGACAGTTTTCAAGTTGGAGGAACCTTTGACGCCGTCCAGGCAGGCTTCAGCGTTGGCTGTGCCTTGTAGAAATGGCGAATGCGCCGTTTGGCTGGCTGCGCGTCGATGCGGAGGTGTAGAGCGCGGCCGAGCGCAATACTGGAGAGCTGCCATCGCTATCGCCGCCATCCTGGCCGCCGCGCCGGCCACTGCCCAAAGGGCTAGTGCCGTCCACAAAGGTCAGGAAACCGCGGTTGCGTGGCTCGATCTGCTCGACTCCGGCGAGTATGGCGCCAGCTGGGACCAGGCGGCCTATGAGTTCAGGGCATCGGTGTCGCGGCCGGAATGGGAAGCGGCGATGCGCTCACAGCGCGCACCCCTGGGGCCGGTCCGGGCGCGCAGGCTCAAGTGGGCGAAATATACCGAAACCTTGCCAATCCCGCCGTCCGGCCAGTACGTCATCCTCGAATATGAAACCCGCTTCGACAATCGCGCCAGTGTCGTGGAAACCGTCACGCCGGTGCAGGACCCGTATGGCGTCTGGCGGGTTGGGGCCTACCACATCAGATAGGTTTTGCCTGCTGCCGCTGACATCCGGATGACCGCGCTGTACGATGTTGCCTCTAGGTAATTTAACCAGAAGCATAATCACGGGCGGCGTCCATGAACCTTACAATGATCCTCATCCTGGTGGTACTGGTGGCTGCGGTTGCGCTGGTCGCGGCGGGTGCGAAACCGAAAGACGGCGCCGGCGCTTATCGGCAGCGCAAGCTGATGACCGAGAACGAGCGCGAGTTTTTCGCCCGGCTGGTCAAGGCGCTGCCAGGCCATTACGTCTTTCCCCAGGTTGCGCTGTCCGGCCTGCTGGAGGCGTCCAGCACCAACAAGCAGAAGGCGCACAGCGACCGTCTGCGGATCGCCCAGCAGCGCGCCGACTTTGTCATCTGCGACGAGGCTTGCGCGGTCGTCGCGGTGATTGAGCTGGACGACCGCACCCATTCCGCGAAAAAAGACCAGCTGCGCGACTCACGCCTGGAGCAGGCCGGCATCAGGACGATTCGCTTCCAGTCGAAAAGCAAGCCGGAAACCGACGCCATCCGCGCCGCGGTACTGCCGCCCGAGCCGGTCGCCGAGGTAAAGGCAACAACCACCGCGTGACGGGAGCCGCGCGGCAGCCTGTACGATATAATGCCGTCCAGTCTTTTCTCCCGCACCCGCATCCCATGTCCTCAGATACGCCCCCAACCGGCCCGAACCGGCCGATGCTTTACGACCCCACCGAACACCGCATCCGCAGCTTCGTCACACGTGCCGGCCGCCTGTCGGTGGCCCAGGCGCGCGCGCTGGAAGAACTCGGGCCGAAGTTCCTGATCGAGTACGCCAAGGCGCCGCTCGATTACGAGCAGGCGTTCGGCCGCAAGGCGCCGGTGATCCTCGAGATTGGCTTTGGCATGGGCGACACCACGTCGCACATCGCGCGCGGCATGCCGGACAAGGACTTCATCGGCGTTGAAGTGCACACGCCCGGCGTGGGCAGCCTGCTCAAGCAGATCGGCGAGCAGGGCATCACCAACCTGCGTTTGATCCAGCACGATGCGGTTGAAGTGCTGAACCAGATGATCCCGGACGGCTCGCTGGCCGGTGTGCACGTGTTCTTCCCGGACCCGTGGCACAAGGCGCGCCATAACAAGCGGCGCCTGATCCAGGGGCCGTTCGTGCAGCTGCTGGCGCAGAAGCTGGCGCCGGGCGGCTACCTGCATTGCGCGACCGACTGGGAAGATTATGCGGTGCAGATGCTCGAGGTGCTGGGCGCCGAGACGCTGCTGCAGAATACCGCCGAAGGGTATGCGCCGCAGCCGGCGTATCGCCCGCTGACCAAGTTCGAGAACCGTGGCCTGAAGTTAGGGCACGGGGTGTGGGATCTGGTGTTTGTTAAGAAGTAGGCGTGGGCCGCATGCGGCGGAGACGCGCTTCGCGCTTTTCCGCCCTACGTCGGCGTCAGTGGTTTACGTAGGACGGACAAGCGACGCTTCGCCAAGGAATATCCGCTTGCAAGCGGATACCGTTCCGCAGGCGAATCGGATCTAGAGCATCTCGCCGATCAGCGCGACGATCTCTTCGCCATATGACGCCAGCTTCTTCTCGCCGACGCCGCTGACGCCGCGCAGGTCGTCGAGCGAGCGCGGCTTGGCCTTGGCAATCTCGCGCAGGGTCGCATCCACGAAAATCACATACGCCGGCACGTTGTGCTCGCGCGCCGTGCCCATGCGCCATGAACGCAGCCGGTCGAAGATCTCCTGCTCCGATTTCGACAGCTCGCTCTCGACATAGCCCTTCGATGCCGAAGGCGCGCGTTTCGTCTTTGCCGGCTTCACGTACTGGCGCAGCTGCACCTTCTGTCCGCCCTTGAGCACCGGGCGCGCCGCATCGGTCAGCTTCAATGAGCTGTATGAATCATGGTCGACCGTGACCAGCCCCAGCGCAATCGCCTGGCGCAAGATGGCGCGCCATTCGGCTTCGCTGCGCTCGCTGCCAATGCCGTACACCGACAGAGCGTTGTGATGCCACTGCTTGATGCGGTCCGATTCGGCGCCGCGCAGCACGTCGATCACGTGGCCCGCAGCGAAGCGCTGGTCGACGCGGTAGATCGCCGACAGCAGCTTCTGCACCGGCACCGTGCCGTCGAACGACACTGGCGGTATCAGGCAGGTGTCGCAATTGCCGCACGGCCCGGATTGTTCGCCGAAGTAGTCGAGCAGGCGCACGCGCCGGCAGCTGAGGGTTTCGCACAGCCCGAGCATGGCGTCGAGCTTCATGCCCAGCACCCGCTTGAAGGTTTCGTCGGCTTCGGACTCGTCGATCATCCGCCGCTGCAGCACCACGTCCTGCAGGCCATAGGCCATCCAGGCGCTGGCCGGCATGCCGTCGCGGCCCGCGCGTCCGGTCTCCTGGTAGTAGCCCTCGATGCTCTTGGGGAGGTCCAGGTGGCACACGAAGCGCACGTCCGGCTTGTCGATGCCCATGCCGAATGCGATCGTCGCCACCATCACGATGTTTTCTTCGCGCAGGAATTTGGCCTGGTTGTCGGCGCGTTTCGTGTGCTCCATGCCGGCGTGATAGGCCATGGCACGGATGCCGTTTTCGTTCAGGA
>DASWSX010000219.1:0-7682 GCA_036402435.1 Telluria sp.
GCTTTCTTGCGCTCCAGAAGTTCATCGTCGCGCCGTTGCTGGGCCAGCACTCGTTCTTGTTCCTGACGCTGTTGGAAGAGTAATTCTTCCGCTTTCTTTCGCTCCAACACTTCTTGCGCCTGCCGCTGTTGCGCGAGCACCTGTACCGCCTGCTGGCGATCCGCCAGTTCCTGCGCGCTGCGCTGCTGTGCCAGCAGTTCGTCGGATTTTTTTCGTTCCGCCATTTCTTGCGCAAGTCGCTTCTGCGCTTGCAGTTCCTGTTCCTGCAATGCGGCCGCCAGCCGCTCTTCGTCGGCTTCCTGCTGCGCCTTCATTCGCGCCTGTTCGGTTTCAATGTCACCTTCGGCAAGTAGCGGCTTGTCCGGTTCGGCTGCCGGAATTTGTTCCTGCGTCACGGCGTCGGCTTCGTCGCTACCATGCTGGGCCTCGGCCGGATCGATGGTTTTCTGCACCGCCTCTTCGGGCTGGGGCAAGGGCACCACGAAGTCGCTGTCGGGTTTGCTCCCTTGCGTAATCACGCGGTCGGCAGCGTTTGGCTCAGGCAGGGACAATGGCGGGCTGATGCGGCGCGGCTTTCGCCGTTTGGGCTTCGGTACAAGGTTGCGCTGGGGCGGAGTTACAGCGGGAACGGCGACCGGATCGACGAGCTTCATCCCGCTCGCTGGCGTAGGGACGCGCGGCCCGGGCGCGGACGCGGGTAGCTCGGAGCCGGCGGCGGCCGGCGGTCGTTCCCCGGCAGGCGGCAGCACCCGCGCCAGCGTCACATTGATTGCCGAACGTGCGCCTTGCATGGCCATCCCAGGCAGGCCGAACTGCAGTGAAAGGATCAGGGTATGGACCAGCAGCGATAGCAGCAGGCCCGCGGCAAGGCGGCGGTTGGCCGCAGCGCGCGTCGATACGGCGCCCGCAACGGGAACTATCGCGCCCCCGGTACGAAGGAGACGCCAGGTTGACTGCCGGCCAAAGCCATCACTGCCTCGCGCATGAACTGGTAGGAAACTGTGGAGTTCGCACCATGTCAGAATTCTAACGAAAACCCGGCGGCGACGATAGTATCGACTGGTACATTTCCAGGTAGCGGCCCGCGATGTTCGCCCAGTTGAAGCGATCGAACGAGACCTGGCTGGTGTCAAACGATGAATAGTTGTCGATGATCTGTTCGAGGCCGCGCCGGATGTCGCCAACCGAAGTCGGGATCGCGGCAACGCCGACGTTTTCGCTGAAGGTTCCGTCGATCCCCTGCCCCTTTGTAAACAGCACGGGCAATCCCTGGGACAGCGCCTCGACGTAGACCAGACCGAATGTCTCGTGGTGCGAGACCATGGCGAACACGTCGCTGCTGCGGCAGATGCCGATCAGTTCCGGGCCCGGATCAACCGGGCCGTGGATCATGATGTTCCCGGGATAGCGGCGGGCCAGCTCGCGCACTGCGCGTTCGCGGCGGCCCGTGCCTCCCACCAGCCGTAATTTGAGGTGCGGCCGCGCCGGCAGCATTTCGAGAAACGCCTTCATCAGCCGCACGGCATTCTTGTTATGGTCGAAGCGCCCGATGAACAGGATCTCGTTCGCGCCGGTGCGCTTGTCCGTGCAGATGTTCTCGTGCCACAACTGATCAATACCGTTGTTGATCACAACCGCTTTGGAACGGTAGCGTCCGGCGAATGTGGCCACGACGGGGTGCGCAAAGAAATTGTCGAAATTGGACTGGCTGATAAAGACCAGCCTGCTCGCATTGTCCAGGATCTTCCGCACGAGGAAAACCAGGTGCGGTTTGTATTTGAGGAACACGTTGATGTCCGTGTTCCGCACCGCGACAATGTAGGGCTTGCGGTACTTTCGATACAGTTCGTATGCCAGCGCGCCGTCGCTGAACAAGGTGGTCGCGTGCACCAGGTCGCAGTCGCGCGCGATGCCAAACTCGTCCAGGTCGCGCAGCAGCTTGCGGATTTTCTGCTTGAACAAAACCCGGTGGTATGCGCTGAGGACGCCGGACAAGCTGATCGCGGAGCCCGGCACCTGGAAGTCGATACGGTTATTGTCGGGGTTTGAATGCTTGCGCAGTGGTGTGAAGATGTCCTGCCGCACGCCTAGCCGATCCAGCTGCGTGTACAAGTTCCTGTGAACTTTGGTCCACAGAAAATCATTGCTGATGTGAAGGATGCGAGGCTGGCCCATCCGGGTAAGCGTACGTTCTGCTGTGCGGCCATCCCTTGAGCACGCGCATGAAGCCCCAACACAATCTTTCGGTAACGCAATAACGTCGGAAGATTCTGACCCTGACTCAATCCGTGTACCTACGCTTGCGGCCACACAGCCGTTCTATGATGAGTTCACGTTTGCTGATAACTAAGGAGAACACTCATGCGTAAGATGATTTTGATGGCGATAGCTGGTTATGTATGGAAAAAATTCCAGGCCCGCAGTATGAAGCCGCGTGCGACACCCGCGCCCGCACGCCGCTATTAAGACTACCCACAATTAGCGTTCCGTGCGCAAGCCGACGGCGGCAAAATGCAGTATCCAATGGCGCTTTGGATGTGCGCCAATGAGCGCTGCCGCCTCGTCGTCGTAGAAGGCACCGACCGGACAGGCCGCGAGGCCACGCGCGGTGGCTCCCAGCAACCAGCGCTCACCCATCAAGCCGGTTTCGATCAGGACATGACGGTAGCCGCGTGCGCCTGCGGCCAGGACCTGGTCCCGGTCGGCCGACAACACCAGGACGGCGGCAGCATCTCCGATGACATCCTGCGAAAGCGCGGCGGACTGCGCCTGCGATCGAAAATCGCCGCTGCGCAAACGCACCAGCGCGTGCGGCGGCGCGTAGCGGTAGACCCCTGGCTCCAGGCCCGACACACGATTGACGACGACGTTGAGCCGCACAGCATCGGACAGCTGCGCAGGCTGGGCAACATCCGCCAGCAGCGACGACAAGGCCCCGAGCGTAATTCCCCCCTCCCTGAAGCGTCGTTCACTGCGGCGTTTGACGATCGTCCCATGCAGGTCGTGAGGCGCCATTTCCGGAGCAGGCAGGCGCACGATGTCGCGTTCGGGTGGCGCGTCGTGACGTAACGAAGTCGCACGCTGGACGATCCCGGTGACGCCGATGCTGGTTGCCGCCGACTCGCCAACGGCCACGAAGCGCTCAGGTGCGGACGGCGCCGGGACCGCCGGCGCTCCCGTCAGCGCGACGATTGCGAGCACGCCTTCTTCAACGCCGTCGACCCCAATCGCACGCGCCGCCGCAGCGTCATCGAAGGCCGGCAGCAGCCGCGCATGCATGCCGGCAAGGTGGGCGCCGAGGCGGACGTTTTCCAGCAGGTGCCCGGCATCGGCGGCAGCGTAACGGTACGCCCGGTTGTGATACTTATAGCCGGTGCGGCGAAAGATGGCACTGAGGACAATGACCGCATCGGCTTCGTCCGCCGCAGCCGCGCCAGCAGTGGCGGGAAGCCCACCCAGGATATCGAGCCGGTGATGCTCCGGATCGTAGTGGTAAACGCCAGGCGCAAGGCCGTTCACCGACCGCGCGACTACATACAACTCGCTGGGAAACAGCGCGCCAGAGGACGGCGCCGCGCGCAAGGCGTTGCCGCCTCGCCGCTGGGTAATTCCTGCCGACAGATACAGCAGCTGCCCCAGTCCCTTCAGATCGAGCCGGCCGGGTCCCCGGGCTGGCCGACGCAGCATCTCGCCGAGGCTGGCGCCGCCTGGCGTTCCGCGCGAGAGCTCAACCGAGCGGGTCTGGTAGCGCTTGAACGGCGGTGGCGGCGCGCCCCACTCCACGCCGGGGGCACGCATGAAAACGTTACCGCGGGATGCGGAAGAAAACGCGTGATATTCGATAACGGATTGCATCCCCGAGGGCATGCTGTCGCGGCTCTCCGCCACTTGGGCGGGAAGTCCCTCTCCGCTGTGCCGCGTTCCAATAAAATAGGCAAGGCCAAACGCCGCTACCAGGAGCGCCGCCTGCCCGACCAGGCGCGGACCTCCCGGTTGTGCTGGCTGGGACTTCGGCTGCTTGCGGGCCAGCCAGCGGATCACGATCGGCAGGTTAAAAACAAGGTGTACCGCCACCAGCACAAGGGTCGCGTAGCCGAACAGGTAGTGCCAGTCGAACACCGGTAGTTGCTGATTGGCGACCCAGAAGATGCCCAGTCCAGCCGTTGCTAGCAGGTACGCAAGCAGTAACAGGCTGCTGTGTACGTTGAGCGCGAGGCGGGTCGGCGTCCGGCCACGCCAGGCCAGCACGGCCAGCGCAGCGGCATAGGCTGCAAGCGGTATCAGAACCCAGGCAAGCTTCGGCATCGGCGGCGATCGGCAAAGATGACAAAGTGATTCTATTCCTGTTCGTTCCATGCTTGGTGCCGCGTCTGTCACAATGCTTCTTTTGACTAAGCATCAAACCCGTGCAATCCGCCTTATTCTCCATCCCCGCTAAAGGGCAGTTGCCATGATGAATTTCAATGTAGGCCCTTTCAGCATCCAGGCTAGCCACCTGTTCCTGATGACGAGCTTGCTGATCGCGGCGCTGGTTGGCCATTGGGTCGGCCGGCGCGACAAGGTCCGGATTGGCGCGTTGCTACTTGATATGCTGGTTATCGGCATGGTCGCGGCACGAATCGCATTCGTCGCCAAGTGGTTCGAGCTTTATGTTGAGGCGCCGCTTTCCATCGTCGACATTCGGGACGGCGGCTTTTCGCCGTTGGCGGGCATTGGAGCGGCGCTGGGATACGGCGCGTTCCGCGCGTTCCGCCACAAGGCACTCCGTAATCCACTGGCGGCTGGCGTGCTTGCCGGGGCGCTGGCGTGGTTCATGTCCGGAGCGCCTGCCGTGCTCGGGATGCGTGACGAGAAGACGGTGCCAGCGGTAACCCTGATGTCACTGGACGGGAAGCCTGTCGCGCTGGCGACCCTCGCCGCGGGCCGTCCGATGGTCGTGAACTTATGGGCTACCTGGTGTCCGCCATGCCGGCGCGAAATGCCGGTCCTGGCTGCGGCCCAGCAAAGCGAACCTGGCATTGTTTTCGTGTTTGCCAATCAGCGTGAAGACGCTGAACCTGTGATTGAATACCTGCGGCAAGGCGCGCTTAAACTTAATAACGTACTGCTGGACAAGACCGGGACCGCGGGCCGCGCAGTGGGCTCATCAGGCATGCCGACCACTCTCTTTTATGACGCAAAAGGAACACTCGTGGACGCCCACCTTGGGCCATTGTCGCCAGCGTCGCTGGAGGAACAATTGTCCAAGCTGCGGAAGGCGGGCCCGGAGTGATCCTGCAAACGAGGAAACCTAAATGAACGAGACTTTGAGCAATACCGAGAACATTACGAAGCCTTTACAGATCCAGGTCTGGATCGATTTCGTCTGCCCATTCTGCCTTCTGGGAGAGACCGTCATCAGGAAGGCAATCGCTGGCCTGGACGTCGAAATCGAGTGGATGCCTTTCGAGCTACGGGCTTATCCGACACCGACGCTGCGACCCGAAGACGAATATCTGCCGAACGCATGGAAACACTCGGTCTACCCGACCGCTGAGCGGATGGGCGTGGACATCAGGCTGCCGACAATTTCTCCACAGCCATATACGCGCACCGCCTTCCTGGGCTTGCAATACGCTGCCGAGCACGGGAAAGCCGATGAATACGTCGACGCGGTGCTACGGGCGTTTTTCCAGAAAAATCTCGACATCGGGGACATGGATGTTTTGAAGGCGATTGTGTCCGGGCTGGGCTTGCCTGCGGATGGTTTGGAGGCCGCGGTGGTATCCGAGGAGCGCAACGCAAAGCACGATGCCGCGTTGCGGCAGGCGCAAGCATTGGGGATTCGGGCGGTCCCATCCGTTGCAGTCGGCAACCGCATTTATTCGGGGACGCCGCCGGTCGAGGCCCTGCGCGCCGAAATCGTCGAACGCATCGCGCGGATGGCAGGCAGAAATTAGGAAAAGATATTATTGCCCTGCCCAGCGAGAATCGAAGTTGCCGTTGCCGTTGCTTTTGACTTATCGCGCAGCGACCGCACGCAAGCTGCTGCTTTTGTGCCGTGAGCTGTCTGAGTTTTTTCTTTGCTGCCTCAATGCGGGTTTTCGATGGCATCGATATGCTTCTCCCAATGGCTGAGTTCATTAAAGCCGACATGGTGCAACGGGGCAAATGGCCGCAGTACCGCTTGCTCGCCATGATGGACAAGGTACTCACCAGATCCGAGGAACGTTCACTGTTCGAACTCCCGGATAAATCCAGCGCCACCCAAATGGAACTGCTCGACCACGATTGAAGATCGACTCATCACGCCCCGAGTTCACGCCATGCTTTCGGTGGGCTACGGCGTTGGCGCAGGCGGCCAAGGCCCGACCGGTCCGGCTCCTATCGCCGACTCGCTTGCAACGAGACCGCTCATGGCGCCCTGGGCCACCCGTCGCTGCGGAGCAGTGTAGGTTTTGCCAGTATGGTGCAGCGGAAGTGACTTTCGATTGACGATCATACGGCTCTGCCGTATATTGGGGGAACATGCTGAGCATCGTCGAGACGCCACGTTTTGTTCGGATGGCCGATACATATTGGAACGAGCCTGACCGTTTGGAATTTATCGACTTCATCGCAGGCAGTCCCGACGCTGGCGCCGTCATCCCAGGCTCCGGCGGACTGCGCAAGATCCGGTGGGGCCACACTGGTCGCGGTAAGCGTGGCGGCGTGCGGGTGATTTACTACAATCGCCTCGCGAACGGCGAAATCTGGCTGCTGGCGGTCTACGACAAGACCGTCCAGGAAAACATACCTTCTCACGTGCTGCGCCAGATAAAGGACGAAATTGAAAATGGCTAAGAAAAAACAGCAGGCTGTTGGAGCGGCACCGCGCATCAATTTGGGGGCGGAGTTGCTCGGATCGGTGCGCGAAATGAACGCCAACGTCCGCGCCCGGTCCCATCAGCCTGTCGTATCCGAGATCGCATCAGCGCGCGTCGGTTCCGGCCTTTCCCAAGCCGCGTTCGCCTCCCTCATGGGGGTCTCGGTGCGTACCCTTCAAGATTGGGAGCAAGGCCGTCGCGAGCCTTCCGGGGCCGCGCGAACGCTCATCAAGGTCGCCGAAAGGCATCCAGAAGTGCTCCGAGAACTCGTCGCCTGACATCTGCAGCTTACGACCTCCGCGGCGCGAGCCTAGGCCGCTGATGATATTGGCGACCAACTCGGCGCGTAGGCCGCTACTGATCTGCCGGTCACGACAGCCAGCGCAGGACCAGCCGCCACTATCGTCGGCGCGGAACGATCGTTCGCACAACCAAGTAACGAAGAGGAATTTGCGGAATTGCGGAACTCTTTCTGCCTTTTGCGAAACTAAAACGTACCCTTGAGAAACGAGCAGAACAGAAAGTTCAAGAGTTAAATCGAATGCTTAGGTGGCCTGCCCAGCAGGAATCGAACCTGCGACCCTCAGCTTAGAAGGCTGATGCTCTATCCAACTGAGCTATGGGCAGTATGTCGCGATAAAGAATGTATCGCGGAAATGAAAAACGGGCCGCCAACTTAATGACAGCCCGTCCTTAAAACTTGGTCGGAGTACAAGGATTCGAACCTTGGACCCCCTGGTCCCAAACCAGGTGCGCTACCGGACTGCGCCACACTCCGAAGACTCAATTATACTGCGCCGCGACCGGGTGGTCAATGTGGCTGGGTAAAGTATTTGA
>DASWSX010000220.1:0-8346 GCA_036402435.1 Telluria sp.
GCATCGCAGGGCCGGAGGACTTCGCGCGCCACGAGGGCGAAGAGTTCGCCTACGTGCTGTCCGGCACCATCGAAGTGCACTTCGACACGGGCGAGGTGGTGCGACTGGAACGCGGCGATTCGCTCTACTTCGACAGCCGCATCGGCCATGCCTACATCAGCATCAGCCGTCAGCTTGCGCGCATCGTGGGGGTGACCTCGGTCGAGAGCCGGTTCATGCGCAGTGCGCGCGAGGGTGTGCCAAAGAAGCGGGTTGAGCCGCCTTCAGGCAAAGCCACGCGGCGGATTGCAACTGCGAACGAGCCACCGGCAACTCGCGCGCGGTCCCAGCGTGCGGCAAGAAAAAGCGCCTGAAGCCGGAAGCTGACGCTGGCGAGCAGCCGGATGTTCGCGTGCGGCGTGAATTCCCCGATGCGCCGCGGTGATCTGGGCAAGCTCGGCGCGCAGCAGCATACGCTCGTTCTGGGCAGAGCGGATTCCGAATCGTTAGCTGTCGATCTTCTGGTAGCGATAGACCGGCTTGCGACGAGGATCGACGTTGGGAGTGATCCTCTTCGGGGACAAGACGGTCGGACCCGCACAACCGATGCAGAACGGAACGTTCTGTCCGTCGATGGAGACCACACCACCGACAGGCGAGGGCGGAATGGCCTGGGAAGCGTAGTCATCCGGCGCGTACCTATTTTTCGAGTTCAGTTGGATCGCCCCGGTCTGGAAGTCCACCGTATAGGCGCGTCCCGAACCCAACTTGCACGTGTTGCCGGTGTTGGCCTGGAAGGTGCTGAAGTATGTCTGTCCTCCGATGGTCAGTGGCGTGGTCACGACCTGTTCATAGGGTGTGGTCGTGGTGAACAGATTCAAGTACCAGCCGTACTTCTTCATGGTCGTCGGGTTGACCGACGCGGTGCTGCCGGTCGCGTTCTGCAGTTGGTTTGCGCTGGCCAACTCGTCGTTGCTTCCATAGCCGATCACGAGTGTGGGGGCAGGGATGCTTGTGCTGCCACTCGTTTCGCCGGTCTTGGTGATGTCGTCGCGAATGCCGTAGAAGCGGTTGTTGACCGAGGCGGAACTGTCCGTTGCAAGGGGTTTCTCGCGATCGCCCGTGCCCACCAGGATGGTGGCTTGCTTACCCAGCATGACGACGCTCGGCGCATACATGAACTTGCGACGTTCCGAGGCCTTGGTCCAGTCACCCACGGCCGCGATCTTGTTGATGGGCCAACTATTGATACTGCTGTAGCTCGCGTACGCGTTGTTCGGGTCCGTGGTGTTGATACGCCAGATGTTGCCGCGTGTGTCTACCGCGTAGATCAGGTCAATGATGCCGTCGCCATTGGCATCCACCACGGTCAGATCGGCGACGAAACGGCCGGCCGTCGAGCCCGGATCGAAGAAGCGGTAGTTGGCCGTGGCCGTCTTGCCGTCGTGCGCATCCATCACGAAAATGCCGCGCCCTTGCGTGACCGTGTCGCACGCAGTGGCGGCGCCGTCTTCGCACGTGTCGTAGCCAGCGCCGAAGGCGACCAGAGTCTGCGTGGCCGTGCCGATCTTCACGCGCATGGCCACCGGCGTGGACCACGTCTGGCCCAGGCTGGCGCTATCCGTGCTGCTGAATTTCCACAGCAGCGTCGGTTGATTGGTCCCAGTGCCGGGTTTCTTCGTGGCATCGAAGGCATAGACGGCGCGTCCGCCACGACGCATGGTCGGGTAGATCCACAGTTTGCTCAGCACGCCATTGTTCAGTTCCTGGTAGCCGCCGATGGAGCCGTCGAAGAAATAGGTCTTTGGCGCGGCGCCGGTGGCCGTCACGCCGGGATATTTGATGAGCGGGTAGTTCGAGCGGACCCGATCCAGTAGATTCCAGGAACCCGTGCTGTCGGTGCTGCTCCAGTGTTCGGGCGCAATGAAGGCCCACAACTCGTTGCCGGCGCCGGTGCTGTTTTGGTTGCCGTTGACGGCGTGCAACATGCCGTCGCCAGCACCGTAGAACACCACCACGTCATCCGAGGTGCCTGAGCCGTAGTTCACCGCGAGCGGCCGCGAGTGGACCACTTCGCCATGCACCGTCGGCCGCGTGACGGGCCCCGCTGTCACGACGCCTGTGCTCGAATCCTTTGTAGAGTAGGTGGTGGTGACCAGATTGCCGCTGGTGTCGAACGTGTTGTTTCCGTCGCCGACGTTCTGGCCGCGCACCCAATTGACCAAGCTTTCGCTGTCGGTGCCCTTGCTCAGGCCGCCGGGGATCGTCACGTTCGTCGAGTTGAAGTCAACGATGGAAGCGCACAAGCTGTCCGGGCAGGTGCGGATGTTGCGGGAGGCATGCCCCAGATCACGCAGCATCTGGCCACTCCCGCCCCGTTCGACGAGCGGTCCATCGGGTAGGTCGGAGTATTTGTTCAACCCGGTGTAGTCCACCGTGCCGTTGACCCTGTCGCAACTCGATTTTGTTCCGGTCACGCTTTGCCAGTACGTGCCGCTGTCATGCGTCCAGAAGCTCGCGGCGCAATTGAGAATGAAACCGCTCGACGAATCGACCGCGGGCGCTTTCTTGGCATCGGCCAGGTACAGGCTGCTGCCGTCGGGGGTCCTTTGGAACTGGTACTGCTTCATGTTTCCGGCCCAGCGCTGCATGGCCTGGCCGTCAGGCCGGAAGACGCCCATGAAGACCTGGTTCAAGAAAGTGCCCTGCGCATTCACACTCACCGGCAACGAGGCCGAAGCGAACACGCTGTTGACCGAAGCGATCTGGAGCAGCGTCTCCTTGAGCGCGTTGATCAACGCCAGTAGGTCGCCCCCAACGGAAAAGTAGCCGCCGGCGTAGTCGCTGGGCGGAAGGCCACGGCCAACCGCGGCCATTGTTTGAAGCAGTTTCGCCTGCTTCATGTCTTGCGACTTGTTGTAGACATCGATCGTGAAGGTCTGGACGTTCTGCTGTCCTTCGACGGGGCTTACGTCGGTGCTGTAGAGAAACCTGGCCCACTCGTCGGCAAAACGGACGTTGGATTTCTCGCTGTTCGGCAAGGGCACCGGATAAATCTGGTAGCCGGGGTCATAAGTCAGCCGCGACATCAGTGTTTCCGTGGGATACGGCGTTGCGTTCGTGTTGACGTCGCCTTCCTGGTTCGGCCACGTATTGCCGATCAGGATGATGAAGTTCTTTCCGCAGGTGTTCGTACCAGTGATGGGACTCTTGTAGGTTGCCTTGGCGGTGGTGTCCGTGAAGGCATTGCGATCCTCCAGATCGGTTGCATTGCCGTAGCGGTCCGGGCCGAACCCCGTACGACCTGTCGGCGAGCCCGCCGTCGCGCCGGAGCCGGAAACAATCAGGTCCGGCCGCGAATAACCACCAAAGTACTTGAAGGCTTCATAGAGGGCAAAGCTGTAGGACGCCGAAGAATTGCTCTTGTAAGCCGGGGAGTTGGTGTCGGCGGCGTTCAGGTCGGCCACCAGCGACGTAAGGACGTTTGTGTCTGCGCACTGCGTGCTCAGTGGCTTGATCTCGTGCCGGATGTAGCCCGACACGTTGCTGCCGTCTACAGTGCCGGTTCCGCTCGGACTGAACATCATCAGACCGACGTTCACGTTCAGCGCGGTGGTGCCGGCCGGCGGACTGCATGCGAGTTCGTTGAGCACGAGCCTCAGCGCCCGAATCTCGACGTCCCCCTGCACCAACTTGGTTTCGCTGCCGAAGACTTGGTCGACGTACCGTTCGCAGGTCGCCTTCGCCGAGGCGCTGTAGCTGCCGCATTTCGCGCGAACGTCGGCATACGCCCAGGCCTGGCTGTTGTTCGACCAGTTCGAGCTGTTGTCGAGATAGAACAGCACATTGGGCGCCGCGCCGCTTGCGTTGGCCGAATACAGGTCGATGTCTTCAGCGGCCGCCCGCGAATGCAGTGAAAGCGCCGCCAGGGTCGCGAGGGCGAGTCGAAAGGCAGGGAAGTTCATTGGTGTTCTTTCTGGCTGAGTCGCGTTCAGGGGCAGTCGCTGCCGAGAGTTGTAATGTCCGTGCGAACCTCGACACCCTGCTGAACGACCGGTGCCGCATTCAGCAGCTTCGCGTCGTTGGCCTTGGCCTGCATGTCATAGAGAACGGTCGCGCACAGCGAGTCGTCGTTGGGCGATCCCACCTTTGCCACATCGACGATCGTTGGACCGCCGCCGCCGCCACCACCGAAGCAGGCTGCGTCCGATTCGCCCACGTAGGTGACATCGTCCGCATTCTTCTTGATGAGTTCCGCGTTCTTGATCACGCGGGCACGTTTGCAGGTAAGCTTTTCAACTGTGACGCTCATCGTGCCGTTCGTCGAACCCGCCGTACTGTCGTCAGCCTTGACCGTGCCCAGATTGACGTTGACCGCCGCGCCAGTGGCGGTCTTGTATGGGTCCCAATTCGTGCGAGGCTGGTTCAACACCGTGTCGAGCGCATAGTTGGCCGCCGCAACGGCCTCGGTACGCAACTGCTCGTTGTTGACCACTTGCGTGTGGTGCGTGGACAGCCGGATAACGCTGGCCGCGATGAGGCTGACCATCAGCAGCATCACCATGCCGATCAGCAGCACCGCGCCGGACTGTGTGCTGCGCGCGTGAGGGACTTCTTTCATCATCATGATTCGCGCCGCGCCTTCGGGGTGACGAACGAGATATAGGTGCTGTAGACACGCCGCTTCGGATTGCCGGCGGAATTGGCATCGAAGTGAACGGTGGTATCGGCGCCAAGAACAAAGTCCGCGGCGTTGCCGGTGGTGGTGCTCGAGTCGGTGGAGCGGGACAGCAGCCAGACGCGTACACCGACGACTTGCGTCCAATCCGTGTTGGGCGCTGGTGCCGGCGCCGGATTTGGCACAGCTGCGAATATGTCGGGTGTTCCGTCTGCAGGCGTGCTGGTGTCGAATGCGTACTCGAACTGCATCTGCTCGATGTTCTCTGCCAAAACGACAGGGTCCGGTAATGCACCGCTGAGCGGGATGTCCTGATAGCTCAACATGTTCGCCGCGCTGATGAAGTAGATGCGTCGAACGATCTGGCGCAGTGGCGCCCGGGTGCCGTCACACTTCTTGGTCTGAAGCTTGAATGGATCGGGAGGTGGAGCGGAAGGACTCCTGTTGCTTCCTTGCCCGAGCACGATCGGCGTCGCGCTGTATTCGGTGCCGCATTCCGAGACCTGAAGGTAGGCGTTTGTGGCCGATTCGGCGGGGCAATCCGCATCGCCGACGGCACAAGTGCTCGCTCTTTGCACAAAGATCGCGTCAGTGCCGGCCTTGCGTGTCGTGAGGCAAGAAGGATTGGCGTCGATGTTTGCGCCAGCCGCGCTGCCGAGTCCCAGAGCGTAGTAGCTCAGCGAGTCTTGCCAGGTCGCAATATTTGCGGCGCCGGTCAGGCACATGGCGGCCGCAACCGTCATATCGGTTGGGATCTTGGTCGTGGCCGCGATGGGGGCGACAAGCGAGCCGTAGAAGCCCGTTTGCGCCAATTCACGGCTCAGCACATCGATGGCATAGCGCCCGTTCTCGCTCACTTCGGCGGTCGATTCGAGCTGTTGGCGCGATCGGCTGCTGCCGGCAAAAAGAAGGCTTACCGCCGCCACGATCAACAGACCGATGACGAGCGCGACCATCAATTCGATGAGCGTCAGACCTTGTTGACTGCGGCAAGGGGCATGGGAAATCGACGCGAGGGGGCGGCGGCTCATTTGGGTGCTCACGTTTTCTTGGCCAGGTCAGGCACGAGCACACGGACCGTCATGCCGCGGCGAAGTCCGCTGCCGAAATCGACATCGTTGGCGCAGAACTTCTTGCCCGCGGGAGAGTCAGGGTCAGGCTCCGCGCCCGGTGATTTGCCCTGCCACACGATCGTGATGTAGATGTCTGCCAGCGCGTTGTTCTCGGGCGGCTCGACCCGGATCAGGCAACCGCGGGCGCCGATCATGGCGCCGACCTTCGAAGTGCCCTCCAGCGACGCTGCGCCTTGCAGCGCTTGCGCCCACTGGCACATTGCAAATTGCGCTTCCGCCAGGGCAGCGCCCGCTCCGGCGACACAGGCGGAGGCAGTGCTGAAGTCCTTGGCACCCGTTCCAGAACCCACGTAAATGCTGCCATTGGTCGAGCTGACCCCGGCATTGAGGTAGCCGTCCAGATTGGTCCGCGAGTCGGTCAAGCGGCCTTGCATTTCACGGATCAGCGAAAGCGCTTCGCCACGCTGATAAGACTCGAATTCCATAAGGGCCGACCGGGCCTGCATGCCGATCACACCAAGAATGCCCAGAAGCATGATGACGATCGTCACCAGTACCTCGATCAAGGTGAAGCCATGCACGGCAGAGGCTCGCGCTCGCCGTCGTCGAAGTGCGACTAAGAACATGATGTTGATGCCGGTTGGGTGACCGCTCGGCCGCTGACATATATGCAGACCCGACGCTTGACGTCGGTAGACGGGACGCCGAGCTCTATCCAGGAAGGGGCGCCAGAAGTCAGCCGGCCGGAGGAGTTGAAGGTGAACAGCACATCGCCGCCCGTCGAAGTGGTGGAGACCACAGCGGGCGAGCCCATTTGCTGAACGATTGCAGTGCCTGAGCCGTCGCTGCTTTGGGTGATCTTCCAGTCTGCGACGGCGGAGTCACTTCCCGAATTCGCGAAGTTGAACGACACCTTGTCATTGCGCTTGAGCGCCTCGCTGCGCGCAACCCACAGCGATTCATTGAGCGCCGAGGCGACGGACTTGATGCGCTGGGTCGCGATCAGCTTCTGGAATCCTGGTGCTGCCAGCACCGCCAGGATGGCGACGATCAGCACGACCGTCATCAGCTCGATCGCGGTGAATCCACTTTGGCGAGCGCCTCCTGTCGGGTACGGAGACTGGATGAAGGCTTTCAGTTGCCGCATCGCGTCACTTGCCCCAATAGCCCGACATGTTTGCCGGAGTCTTGGCGCCGGTGTTGTCGATCGTCAGCATCTGTTCGCCCGACACGTCCTGGCCTCCCGCCGGCGTGGCCTTTGCCTTGAAGCCGGAGCAGTCTGCCGGTTGGCACTCGACGGTGATTGTGTAAGCGGTCTGGATTTCAGCGGGAATCGAGAAGCCGAGGTCCGTTTGCACGGTGGTGTACACGCGCCGGTCAAGAAGGTAGGTCTGCTCCTTGCTCGCCAGATCCATCAATGCCGCCTGCGCGGTCGCCCGCTTTCCCTTGCGGATGTACGAGGTGTAGGACGGATAAGCAATGGCGGCCAGGATCGCCACAACCGCAACCGTGATCATCAATTCGATCAACGTGAACCCGTTGCGCCGTCGCTGCTTGACCATTGCGTCCACTTTCATCCTGGTTAATGTGCCAATTTCACATTTGCGAGTGTATGTGTCTAAATGTGTTTCGTGTGAAAATCCCCCAGCGTCAGGGACTCAGTTGTGGGGAAAATCCGATGACCGGTTGGTTTTTGAGGACGAACGGTTACATGGGCGGGATAGGGTGAATCGCCAGACACAAACCTTTGAGTCAGTTACCCAAACCTGAGTCGGCGCCATTCAATCAACCATGCAACAACAGATCGCCTGGGTCCAATCCGCTTGTGCACGCATCCTGCGGCCCGTGGTGCGCCTGGCTCTTTTGAAGGGGCTGCGCTATGCGCAGTTCGACGAGTTGCTGCGCCAGCTGATGCTGGAAGAAGCTGAGCGCCTGTGGAAGGAGCAGGGCGTTGCCAAGCCCAACCTGAGCCAGCTGTCGGTGACCACCGGCCTGAACCGCAAGGCGGTTACCAGCCTGGTGCGGACCGAGCCGGATGCGCTGCAGACGACCGAATCGTCCAGCGCCTCCAAGACCTTCACCCTGTGGATGCAGATGATGGTGCGCGAGCCGGCCATGCGCCGGCTGCCCATCGTGGCCGAGGGCGATCAGCCCAGTTTCGAGAAGCTGGCGCGCGAAGCAGGCCGCGGCAACTGGCACCACCGCTCCATCCTGGACGAACTGCTGCGCCTGCGCCTGGTGCAGGAAAGCCAGGGCCATGCCGAGCTGCTCGCCGACGGCTTCGTGCCGCAGGGCGACCTGCAGACCATGCTGGCCTTCATGGGTGACAACGCGCGCGATCACCTGCTGGCCGCAACCTCCAACGTGGAAGGCGAGCGCGCACCCATGCTGGAGCGTGCTGTCTACGCCAAGGGCCTGTCCGTGGAAGATTGCGAAGCCATCCAGGCGCTGGTGCGCCAGCGCTGGACCGCCCTGCACCACGAACTGACCGACCAGATGACCCGCGCCGTCGAGGCCGCCGACGGCAGCGCCGGCGGCCGCATCCGCGTGGGCATCTACACCTATTTCGAAGACACCCGGCAAGACACGGGTGAGAGGGAGAACCGATCCTCATGA
>DASWSX010000221.1:0-2285 GCA_036402435.1 Telluria sp.
TTACCGGGTAACCATGACGAGGGGAGTGCAGGATGGCGCAGACGACAGCTCAGCGGCAGGCGGCCTATCGGGCAAGGCGCGCGACGGCGGGCAAGGACGGCAACGGAGAACGTCGGCTGGACAGGTGGGTAAGTAGCGAAGCGGATCTCGCGCTCGCGCGGCTGGCACGCCGTTACGCCGTAACGAAGCGAGAGGTGCTGGAGCGGCTGATCGCGCGAGCCGACGACGCCATCGTGCGTCGGCTCGATCCGGATTCGGAGCAATGGGATCTCTATTTCAAGGCGAGCCGGTAGGCTCGCCAGTTACCGGGTAACGGGCGAGTGCTCCCATTTGGCCGATCGGCGCCTCGGGTGCGGTCGGTCGTCGTTCAGGCGGCAGACGCTGCGACGAAGCTGAACGGCAGCAGGTCGATGACGTCCGCGTCCGGGGCGCGCTGCGGCAATTCGGTTAGTACGTGCAGCAGATAGGCGTACGGCTCAACGCCGCAGGCCCGGCACGTGAGCATCAGGCTATAGACCATCGCGCTGGCCTTCGCGCCGGCGACCGTGTCGCTGAACAGCCAGGACCTTCTCGCGGTTGCAAACGGCCTAACGTCTCGTTCGATGACGTTGTTGTCCACGGGCGCACGCCCATCGACAACATAGCGGCTCAAGTATTCCCACTGATTCCGCGTGTAGACGATCGCCTTGCCCAGCAGGCTCTCTGGCAACACCCGCGGGGCCTGCTCGTCCAGCCACGCCTTGAACGCCGTCAGGAGCGGTACGCTATGCTGCTGGCGCAGCCGATACGTGTAGTCAGCGCGCGATTGTCCTTCGGGCAACTCAGCCTTCGCGAGCGCCTCGACCTGGTAGAGGGCCTTGAAGTATTCGAGCGCCTGCGCGGCGTGCCCGCCAAGCTTCTTCTGCCCCTTGAGCGCATCGACAAACGCGCGTCTCGCATGCGCCAGGCAGCCGAAGTGGGTCACGCCCTCAAGCGTGCGCCACGCGCTGTAGCCGTCGGTCATCAGCATGCCCTCGTAGCCGGCGAGAAACGCCTGCGGGTACTCCTGTCCGCGCCCTGGCTGGTAATCGAACAGCACCACGGGTTCCCCGCAGTCCTCCGCGCTGCGGTAGACCCACATATATGATTTGCTCTGCGCGGCCTTGCCTTGCTCCTTGAGCACCTGCACCGTTGTCTCGTCCGCATGGATCAGTGGCTGCGATAGCAGCGTGCGGCGCAGCGCCTCATACAGCCGGCTGTAATGCAACTCGGCAGGTCGGATGATCCAGTTGGCCAGCGTGCCACGGCCAACTTCAATGCCGGCGCGCCCGAGCGCATCTTCCATGCGATACAGCGGCGTGCCGTCAACGTACTTGCCGATGGTCACCGTCGCCAGCATTGCCGGGCTTGCGTTGCTGCCCGGCAGTGGTTGCGCTGGCATCGGCGCGGTCACCACCGGCGTGCGTTCGGCATTGCGCTCGCAGTGCCGACACGCGTATTTGAAGCGGACGTGCTGCAGTACGGAGACCTTTGCTTCGATGTGCAACTGCTCGCTGACTTCCTCGCCCAAGCGGTGCATCGAGCCCTGGCAGCACGGGCAGATCTTCTGGTCTTCGGTCAGGTCATACTCGATGCGCTGGCGCGGCAACTCCGCCGGCAGCGGCTTGCGGCCACGTTTGCGGCCTGCGGGCTTATCGGGCTCTGGCAGCCCCGTGTCCGGCGGCGCGAGCGCTTCATCCTCATCGTCGTTGGCCGGCGCCGCAGCGGCCATTTGTTCGGCTTCGTCGAACACGCGGTCCTTGAGCTTCTCGCTGCTTGGCGCGAAGCGTTTGGACTGCGCAAGCCGGAACTGTTCCTCAAGGAGCTTGATGCGATCGTTCAACTCGGCAATGTGTTGAGCGTTGGCAGCAGCCCGCGCTTCGAGTTCGCGGATATAGGCCTGGGCGGCCGGCGGCAATTGCGAGAGGTCGTGTTCGTTCATGCTGAACACGATAGTGCAGCCACCGCTCAATCGGGTATACGTCACACCGAACGACCATCAAGCCGTGTGCTGATATTTGCGCGACGGGTGCCGCTTCACGGCGTCCACGTCGATACCGTCCAGTAGCCAGTGCAACTGCTCGGTCGTCAGCTCAATCACCGCGTGCTCACGCCGCGGCCACACAAAACGGTCTTCCTCCAATCGCTTCAAAAGCATCCAGAACCCGTTTCGGTCCCACAGTAACAGTTTGATGCGGTTGCGCCGACGGTTATGAAAGGCGTAGACGGCGCTGGCAAACGGATCAAGCTGCATCGACTGCTCGACC
>DASWSX010000222.1:0-10313 GCA_036402435.1 Telluria sp.
AGCGCGCCTACCGCCGCATCTATGATGTGCCGGCGGTGAACTGGGACGGCAGGTGGACGCTGCTGATGGCCGGGCCTGGAGGGCTGGACGCCCCGGGCCGCGCCTCACTGCGCAAGCAGCTGCTGTGGGAAGGCTATGCCATGATCGGCACCGGCGTGTTCGGCCATCCGGCCGGCGACCCGGCGGTGCTGGACGAAATCCTCGGCCGCGCGAACGTGCGCGACCAGCTGTATGTGTTCAGCGCGGGCGAACTTCCGCAGGTGGGCTCGCGCCCGCTGCGCGAGCTGGTCGACGAGGCCTGGTACTTATCCGACGTGGCCGCCGGCTACCGTCATTTCATCGAGGAGTTTTCGCCGCTGCAGGCGCTTCTGCCGGAACGGGTGGTGCCGGAGCAGGCCTTCGTGATCCGCACCCTGCTGATCCATGCCTACCGCCGCGTGCAGCTGCACGACCCGATGCTGCCGGTGGAACTGCTGCCGCAGCCGTGGCCGGGGGTCGAAGCCTACAACGTGGCCCGCGCGCTGTACCTCGCGACCTACAAGGCCGCCGAGGACCACATCATGACGACGCTGCGGCGCGAGGACGCCGACGCGAAGCCGGCCGAGGACTCGTTCTACCAGCGCTTCGGCGGGCTGCCGCGCTAGCAGTCGGAACCGATTGCGGGGTTGGTGAACGCGAGCGGATAGCGGATCGCGTCGAGGGTGAAGTCAAGGTCGAGATCCGGCCAGTACACCCGGCTCGAGCTCGGGCACTGCACCCGGCAGATCTGGGCGATGGTGGCGTGCTCGAACCACGGAAACTCGACGAACGACAGGTACAGCTCTTCGCCGCTGCACTTGAGCCAGAAGCCGTGCTGGCTGATGCTGGTGACCTGGGCGCACGAAATGCGGATGGCTTTCATGGCAATTCCTCCGGCGAAAGTAACTCGACGAAGGTAACAAAACGGCTGAGCTACGCCTTGCGGTGGCGCAGCCCAGTGGTCATGGTGAAACTTTGAACCCGAACCCGATCGAGCGCTGCAGGTAGTTGTAGTCGATCAGGCTCTGGCCGTAGCCCGAAAACACCTGCACATACGCGCCGACCTTGCCCGCGATCGGATACGTGTAGCCGATCTGCACGCCGCTCTTGTTGGTGGACAGGTTGTAACGCAGGTTGGCCGTCAGCTCCTGGCCGTTGTCCCACAGGTAGGACGCCATCAGGTCGCCGCGCCCCATGTAGTCGACGATATCCGGGTTGTTGTCGTCCTCAAGCGCTTCGCTCATCCGCTTCCAGACGCGCCCGACCAGCGAAAAATTGCCGCTGTCTACGCCCAGTTGCGCGTAGGTGCGGTTCCAGCTGCGCGACAGCGAGCCGGCCTGGCCGTTCGACTGGTGCACGAAGCCGATGCCGGCAAAGCGCGCATTCACGCCCAGCAGCGAACCTTTGAGTGGCACCACGGCCATCACTTCCGGCTCGTAATTGGTCTCGCGGAACGGGCTGGACGCATCGTGGTTCGCCGCTTGCCAGAAACTTTTCTGCGTATAACCGAACCACAGGTCGAGCGGCTTGTTAAAGGCCTGGTCGACCATCTTCATCTTGAAACTCAACTGGTAGGCCAGCTCGGCGTGCGACAGGCCCTTCTCCTGCTTGAGCAGGTTACGGAATGGCAGGTACGGCTCGCCGTTGGGCGCATGGCTGTAAGTGGCCATCAGGTAATTGGCCTGGTGCGGGCGGAAGCGCAGTTCGCGATTGTCGAGTTCGCCCAGTTCCCAGTGCGCCGCCAGGCGCGACGTGCTCGCCGCGCTCGACTGGGCATCCTGGATCTCTTCAGCGTCGGCATCGGTCAGCGCGGCTGGGGGCGGCGCGGCGGCTGCCGGCTGGGCGGCGGCAGTGCTGGCTGCGGCGAGCTGGTCGAAGCACGCAAGGCGCGCATTTTTGTCGCCGACCTTCATGCAATCGGCGAGCGATGCGGGCGCCGCGTGGAGCAGCGGAGAAACGGCGGAAAGGACCAGCAAGGTGGCGAGAGTTTTTCGTACGGGAATGTTTTGCATGGAGGACAGATGAGTGCTGATGAATTGCCGAATACTACGTTACCGGGGCAATTCATGCTTACTGTTCAGCCGTGCGCGGCAGGCCATACAAAAATTATATTATTGAATCAATTTCAATGAATCGGAGAACAAATATGTCCCCATCAATCCTGCGCCTTGCATCCGCCGCCGCCCTCGTGCTGGCCTCATTCAGCGCTTCGGCTGACACCGCGACGACGCAAAACCTCGAGATTTCTGGCGTGTTGATGGAAAAAGCAGGTCCTGCCGTGCGTTGCCCGTCCAAATTCGGCGGCACGATCACCGGTCACGGCAACAGCGAACAGGTTGGCCGCGTCGCCTTCGTTGCGACCGATTGCATCACCCCGCAGCCACCGATTTTCAACTTCGACCAGGGCCGTTTCATCATCATGACGGCGAACGGCGACCAGATCTTCGCTTCCTACAGCGGCCAGTTCGTGCCGACCGGCGTAGGCGCAGCGTACACGTTTAACGGTGCTACGTTCCAGATCACGGGCGGCAACGGCCGTTACGCCCGCGCGACTGGCGGCGGCGCGCTGACCGGCGGCCAGGATATGGTCACCGGCCTGGGCACCGTCCAACTGTCGGGCAAGATCCACTACAAGGTCGATTAAGGCTGAATTGTCGCTCGACTTTAGTCGAGCGACAGTCCATCATTTTGAGTCTAGACGCGTGGCGAGCTCGCGCAAGCGCTTCGTTAGCCTTGTTAATTGGGCCTCGTCAACTTTGGCGCGCACATGGACCAGCGCATCCCTGGTCCGCAGGGCCTCCTCGACCAGTGCCATGTCGTCCGTGTCCATGGCATTTATCGACACCAGTTTCTGGATGATTTCGCGTATGGACCAAGGGTTAGCGTCCATCGCCATGGATTTGAGCTTGCTCTGCCCGAGGACTTCAAACCGCGTCCACTGCGCAAGGAATTCCGAGGCGATGGTCAGGTAGCGGCTACGTTCGACAAGAACGACATCGGATTGCTTTTTGAAATAAAGAAATAGAGCCGAGATCGTTGCCAACTCAAACCCCATCCACGCAAGCGCCAGAATAAATCTGTCGACGCCCGACAACGCGACATCGATCTGGCGAAACAAGTAGTACGCCAGTGCATTCAGACCGATAAGCACGCCGACAGCGGCGATCACTTCGAGTATCTGTCGAAGGTTGGTTGAGGCTTGCTGCTTGGCGTCTACCTGCCAGAGATTGACGTTAAACTCGCGCAAATGCTGTTGGCTATCAATTTTCATGCCTCACTCCAGCATCGTGGAAAGGATGACGAAGAAAATAGCTATAGCCACCAAGATGAGGAACATCACCATATAGAACTCGTCCTGCAACCGCGTGGCGTCGTAAACAAAGCCTACCACCATTGACATCAGCGCTGCGCCCATTCGAACCAGCTTGACTCCGAACTTTTGCTTCGGCCGGGTCAGGTGATAACGGATTGACATGGCAGCATCCGCTACCATGCTGCTCGTGATCTGGCGGGTGTCCCCCGACGAGTTGCGCGACGCCTCAATCCGAATTGTTTCGTTCACTACGTCCTCGGCAAACACGCGCGTGGACTGCGATAACTCCAGTTTTGCGAGATCATTAAAACCGGTAAGAGCGCTGTCGCTGATTTCGATCTGCATTGATAGTTCCCGTCATGTCGCGGAATCGTCACCGCCTCCGCTTGATGTCGGCCAGGGCGAGCGTTCCAGCAGGCGCAACACCTGCTGGGCTCCAGATTTGACAGCGCTGATGAGTTATTTACTGCGCCCGGCCGCAATCAGGAAGTTCTGCATGCTCGCCTCGGACACCGACGCCCACATGTTCTGGTCCTGGCGGAAGCGCTTCCACGGCGTATAGATCTTGCGGAACTTCGCGTTCTTCGCCGCTTCCTCTTCCATCACCTGGTTCGAGAATTTGTACGCCGCATCGAGGATCGGACGCGAGAAGAAGTGCATCTTCGCGCCGTTCTTGATCAGGCGCGCCAGCGCTGCCGGGTTCTTGGCGTCGTAGTCGGCCTGCATGCTCACGTGCACCTCGTAGCTGGCCACCTCAATCGCCGCCTGGTATTGCTTCGGCAGCTTTTCCCACTCCTTGATATTGATGTAGAACGACAGCTGCGGCCCCGCTTCCCACCAGCCCGGTGCGTAGTAATGCGGCGCCACGCGCGCCAGGCCCAGCTTCTCATCGTCGTACGGCCCGACCCACTCGGCCGCGTCGATGGTGCCCTTCTCGAGCGCCGTATAGATATCGCCCGCTGGAATCTGCTGCGGCACCGCACCCATGCGCTCCATCACGCGCCCGGCAAAACCGGCGATGCGGATCTTCAGGCCTTTCACGTCGGCCAGCGTCTTGATCTCCTTGCGGTACCAGCCGCCCATCTGGGTACCGGTATTGCCCGCCATGAAGTTGATGATGCCGTAGCCGCGGAAGAATTCGCGCATCAGCTCGCGCCCGCCGCCCTGGTCGAACCACGCGGTCTGCTGGCGCGAGGTCAGGCCGAACGGCACCGCGCAGTCGAACGCGAAGGTCGGATCCTTGCCGTAGTAATAGTAGGAAGGCGTATGGCCCATCTCGACCGTGCCCGCCTGGACCGCATCCATCACCTGCAGGCCCGGCACGATCTCGCCCGCGGCAAACTGGCGGATCGTGAACTTGCCGCCGGTCAGCTGCGCCACGCGCTTGGTGAACGCGTCGGCCGGGCCGTAGATCGCGTCCAGCGTTTTCGGGAAGCTCGACGCGAGGCGCCAGGTGATGGCCGGCTGGGTCGCCTGCGCCAGGGCGGGTGCGGCAACTGCGCCGGCGGCGCCGGCAACTGCTGTGTTCTTCAGGAAGGACCGACGTTGCATGATAGGTGTCTCCAGAGGGTTTTAGATGTTTGCCTGAACGTCAATTGTAGCCCCAGCTTGTGCAATTCTCGCAACCTGCTGCAAGGAATTTAGTATCATCTACGCCTTTATCCGATTTCCATCACAGGACTTACCATGTCTATCAAGATCAGCAGCCAGTTCGACGCCGGCGCCATCGACGTCGTCAGCGCCACAAGCGCCAGCGCCATCGACCTGAACATCCGCAAGGATTCGCATGCGGACATCACCCAGTGGTTCTACTTCCGCCTGCAGGGCGCGCAGGGCGAGCCGTGCACGATCCGCTTCCTGAACGCCGGCCAGGCCGCCTATCCGGCCGGCTGGGAAGGCTACGATGCGATGGCCAGCTACGACCGCGTGAACTGGTTCCGCGTGCCGACCACGTTTGATGGCCAGGTCATGACGATCACCCACACCCCGGGCATGGATAGCGTCTACTACGCCTACTTCGAGCCATATTCGTGGGAACGCCACCTCGAGCTGGTCGACCGCGCCCAGATGTCGGAGCACGTGCGCCTGGTCGACCTGGGCAGCACCGTCGATGGCCGCGACATGAACCTGCTGGTCATCGGCGACCCGGCAGCGAAGAAAAAGGTGTGGGTCATCGCGCGCCAGCACCCGGGCGAAACGATGGCCGAGTGGTTCGTCGAAGGCATGCTGGACGCCCTGCTCGACCCGGCCGACCCGTTCGGCCGCCAGGTGCTCAAGGAATGCGTGATGTACGTGGTGCCGAACATGAACCCGGACGGCTCGGTGCGCGGCAACCTGCGCACCAACGCCGCCGGCGCCAACCTGAACCGCGAATGGAACACGCCGACGATGGAGCGCAGCCCGGAAGTATTCCTGGTCAAGAACAAGATGAAGGAAACCGGCTGCGACCTGTTCCTCGACGTCCACGGCGACGAAGGCCTGCCGTACGTGTTCGTGGCCGGCAGCGGCGCGTTGCCGACCTTCAGCGCCGAGCAGGCCGCGGCCGAGAAGAAATTCTCCGACGACTTCAAGATCGCCAGCCCCGACTTCCAGGACGTGCATGGCTACGGCGACTCGCCATACACCGACGAGACCATCACCATGGGTTCGCCGCACATCACCCACGCGTTCGGCTGCCTGTCGCTGACCCTGGAGCTGCCGTTCAAGGACAATGCCAACGATCCTGACGCCCAGGCCGGCTGGGATGGCGCCCGCAGCGCCCGCCTGGGCGCGGCCGTGCTGCAGCCGATCCTGCAGTCGCTGCGCGCCGCAAAATAAGCCTCTGGCTTGAGCTCAACGCCCCGGTCATCCGGGGCGTTTTTACTTGCACTGAGGATTCAACCGTGCAGTGCCGGCATTTGTTTCATGAGAAAATCGATGTCATGGACAAATCCCCGCGCACCCTGAGCAATTTTGAAGGCGACGGCGCCGTGCGGGCGCTGCTGCGCGCGCACGACTGGAGCACCTCGCCGCTGGGCCACCCGGCCGGGTGGCCGCAAGAGCTGCTCATCGTCGTGAACCTGGTGCTCAATTCGAAGTTCCCGATGTTTGTCGCATGGGGTCCCGAGCTGGCGTTCCTGTACAACGACGCGTACGTGCCATTGCTGGGCAACAAACACCCGGCCGCCATCGGCCACCCGTTCAAGTCGGTGTGGCACGACATCTGGGACGATATCGTCCCGATCGTCGAGGGCGCGCTGGCCGGCAATTCGGCCTACTTCGAAAACCTGCCGCTGACCGTCTCGCGTACCGGCAAGCCCGAACGCGCCTGGTTCACCTTCTCGTACTCGCCGCTGGAAGACATCGACAGCCGGGTGGCCGGCATGTACTGCACCGTCATCGAGACGACCGCCCAGCTGCTGGCGGAAAAGCGCCAGGCCTTCCAGCTGGAGCTGGCCAACAAGCTTGCACCGCTGGGCTCGGCGGACGAGATCATCGCCGAGGCCAGCGCCATCCTCGGCCGCCATCTCGATGTCGCGCGCGTGGCGTATTGCGAGATCGACGACCTGAGCGGCACTTTCCGCATCCGGCGCGACTGGACCGCGCACGGCCTGCCGAGCATGGCAGGTCCGGTGCGGCGCCTTGATGATTTCGGGCCGGACATCATTGCCGACCTGCGTGCAGGAAAGCCGATGCATGTTGGCGACGTGACGCTCGACGAACGGACCGCCGAACATGCCGAAGCCTACGCGGCCATCGGCGTGCGCGCCAACCTCGCGCTGCCGCTGGTGAAGTCGGGGCGCCTGATCACGGTGCTGACGATCCACCACGTGGCGCCGCGCCCGTGGAGCGAGGACGACCTCGCGATGTCGCGCGAAATGGCCGAGCGCACCTGGCTGACGGTCGAGAGCGCGCGCTACCAGCAGGAACTGCTCGAAGCGAACCGCCGCAAGGACGAATTTCTGGCGATGCTGGCGCACGAGCTGCGCAACCCGCTGGCGCCAATCAGCGCGGCGGCCGACCTGATGCAGCTGGGTGCGCCGGATCCGGAACTGATCCGGCGCACCAGCAAAGTCATCGGGCGCCAGGTCAAGCACATGACCGGGCTGGTCGACGACCTGCTGGATGTGTCGCGCGTCACGCGCGGCCACGTCAAGATCGCCAGGCTGCCGCAGGAAGCCAGGATCATCATCGACAACGCAGTGGAACAGGTGCGCCCGCTGCTCGAGGCGCGGCGCCACCGCCTGGTGCTGGAGCCGGCGCTGCAGCCGGCCGTGGTGGCGGGCGACGAAAACCGGCTGGTGCAGGTGGTAACCAACCTGCTTAACAACGCAGCCAAGTACACGCCGGAAGGCGGCGAGATCCGCGTGCGCACCGAACTGCGCGAGGCCGACGTCGTGCTCAGCATCAGCGACGACGGCATCGGCATCGCGCCCGAGCTGCAGCCGCGCGTGTTCGATCTGTTCTCGCAGGCCGAGCGGACGCCCGACCGGTCGCAGGGCGGGCTGGGGCTGGGCCTGGCGCTCGTCAAAAGCCTGGTGGAGCTGCATGGGGGCGCGGTCAGCTGCTATTCCGAGGGCGCCAACCGCGGCAGCCGTTTCGTGGTGCGCCTGCCGCGCCTGCAGCAGGCCACGACCGAGCCCGGCGTCGAGCGGCGCGAACGCGAACGCGGCAATGCCAACGGCCGCCACCGCGTGCTGGTGGTGGACGACAACGCGGATGCGGCGACGATGCTGGCGATGCTGCTGGACGCTTCCGGGCACCAGGTGATGGTCGAGTACACGCCCGAGAACGCGCTGGCCACGGCCGAGGCGGAGGCGCCGTCCGCCTGCATCCTCGACATCGGCCTGCCCGGCATGGACGGCTACGAACTGGCGCGCCGCCTGCGCGCGCAGCCGGGCATGAAGGACGCGCTGATTGTTGCGGTCACAGGATATGGGCAGGATCAGGACCGGCACAAGGCGATGGAAGCCGGGTTTGACCATTACCTCGTCAAACCGGTCGAGGTATCGCGCCTGCTGGGGATTTTGGCAAGCTCCCCGGCAACCTGATCAGCAGCACCATCGGCGGGCGGCGAACCTGGACTCCGATTGCGGAATCACCCGTTATTCGGTGTGCCCATGCATGCGCCGAGCAAGCCGATGAACCGGTCGCGCAGTGCGGCATATTCCGCATCGGTGGCATATTCCCGTATCTCGGGACGTTGATTCAACAAGTAGGCAGTAGCTACCGTGCCACTCGCCGCGTCCATCAGGGTATACATGCTGATGATGCCGGGCGCACGTTCAATTCCAGGATTGTTTAACGCCAGCACCTCGACGCCATTCAGCGCGCTTGTTTCCAGTCGCACTTGATGAGGGGGCTTGGTAGCGGCTGCCATTGCTGTCAATTGTGCAGTTATCGCCGCGCGGTCGGCCGCAAACCGTCCGTCAGCAGACCGTTCCAGCTTCAGATTGACCAGCGGCGAACTACTTTTCCGGTAGAGCATCAGCCGATATCCATCAGCGGTCGAGACCTGCACCGGCCCCGCCGACGTGTTGACCGAACGGAAGCGGGCAGCCACCGGTAGCCGGTCCTTCTTCTGATAACGGAATCCGTCGCGCTGGATACATTCCGTGATGGGGCCCAGCGGGTCGGATGATCGTTCCTGCGCATTGGCGGTGAGCATCATCATCAGCGCGGGGATCAAGAGCAAGCGTCGATTAATCATTTTGGCAGCCCGAACTCTCGTTATCACACACAAAAAATGCCGCCAGACGCAAGCCTGGCAGCATCTCAATACCGCAGCGGCAGCTTACTTGCTGCGGCCCGCGCGGATCAGGAAGTCCTGCATGCTGGCTTCGGAGACCGACGCCCACATGTTCTGGTCGCGCTGGAAGCGCTTCCACGGTTCGTAGATCTTCTTGAACTTGGCGTTCTTGGCCGCTTCCTCGTTCATCACCGCCTGCGCATTCTTGTAGCACGCGTCCATGATGTCGCGCGAGAAGGTGCGCAGCTTGACGCCGTTCTTCAACAGGCGCGCCAGTGCTGCCGGGTTCTTGGTGTCGTACTCGGCCTGCATCACGACGTGCGCCTCATAGGTGGCCACTTCCAGCGCCGCCTGGTATGCCTTCGGCAGCTTTTCCCACTCCTTGATGCCGACGTAGAACGAGAAGTTCGCGCCCGATTCCCACCAGCCCGGAGCATAGTAGAACGGCGCCACCTTGAAGAAGCCGAGCTTCTCGTCGTCATAAGGGCCAACCCACTCGGCCGCGTCGATCGTGCCTTTTTCCAGCGCCGGGTAGATGTCGCCGCCGGCGAGCTGTTGCGGCACCACGCCGAGGCGGGTCAGCACCTGGCCGGCGAAGCCAGCCACGCGCATCTTCATCCCCTTCAGGTCGGCAACGGTCTTGATCTCCTTGCGGTACCAGCCGCCCATCTGGGTGCCAGAGTTACCACCCAGGAAGTTGACGATGCCGTAGCCTTTGAAGAAGTCGCGGGTCAGCTCGCGCCCGCCGCCCTGGTCGAACCAGGCCGTATGCTGGCGCGAGGTCAGGCCGAACGGCACCGCGCAGTCGAAGGCGAAAGTGGCGTCCTTGCCGAAGTAATAGTAAGAAGCGCTGTGGCCCATCTCGACCGTGCCGGCCTGGACCGCGTCCATGACCTGCAGGCCCGGCACGATTTCGCCGGCGGCGAAGGTGCGGATGTTAAATTTGCCGCCGGTCAGCTGCGACACGCGCTTGGACAGCGTGTCGGACGCGGCGAAAATGGTGTCGAGCGACTTAGGGAAGCTGCTGGCGAGGCGCCAGTTAATGGTCGGCAGCGCTTGCGCGAGTGCCGGTGCGGCCACTGCGGCAGCGGTGGCGCCAACCGCAGTCTTCTTGATAAAGGAACGACGTTCCATATTTTCTGTCTCCTGAGTTTTTGTATGACCGGCAATACACCAGCTGAACTTAGTGTATTGCCGACTGCTCAAGCTTGCAACGAAAATATAAAACGGACCCGGCAGTTAGCTGCCGGCCAC
>DASWSX010000223.1:0-10142 GCA_036402435.1 Telluria sp.
TTCACCCGCAGCGACGCCGCGCACGAAAAGCTGGCCGCCGAACTGCTGGCAGCGGGCAAGGAATCGAGCGACACCGCATGGCGCCTGCCGATCGAAGAAGCCTACAACGAGCAGCTCAAGTCCAACTTCGCGGACCTGGCCAACATCGGCACGCCGGGCGGCGCCAGCGTGACTGCGGCTTGCTTCCTCGAGAACTTCACGCGCAAGTACACCTGGGCGCACCTCGATATCGCGGGCACGGCGTGGAAATCGGGCGGCGCCAAGGGTGCCACCGGCCGTCCGGTGCCGCTGCTGACGACGTTCCTGATCAACCGCACCTGATCAGCCGATAACCGTAGGGCGGAAAAGCGAAGCGGTGTAGCAGGGGTTTCGAATCGCATGCGATTCGCCTGCGGAACGGTATCCGCTTGCAAGCGGATACTCCAACAGCGCAGCGCCTCCGCCGAATTAAGTGTCGCGTTGACGCTTAAATCGGCGGAGGCGCTTCGCTTTTCCGCCCTACGGTTCGTGGTACTTAATAAATCGAGTTGGATGCTACTTCATCGGCGGGTGCTTCGGAGTACGCGTCTGGACGGCGCATCAGCACCGTCAGCGTATTCGGATACTCAAACCCAATCCCGGTCCGCTTGTCGACCAGGTACCCCAGTCCCGCGGTCAGCACCACATTGCCCATCAGCGCTCCGGCATTCGCGCGCGAGTCAACCACGTCCTGCCCTACCCCGGCGCCCGACTTTTTGCAGTCGACCCACAACTGCCCCGCGCTCTTGCGCACCGCAATACGCCCTGGCGTGGTCACGAACCACCGCCCTGCGTCATTGGTCAGCACGCAGCCAATCCCGGCCACCTCGCGGTTGTCCTGGATGGTTTGCACCAGCAGCACCTGCTGGTCCGGTTCACTGATCGTCGCGCAGCCACCCAGCGCCAGGAGCGCCAGTGCTGCGGCCATTCGTTTGAAGGTTGCCATGTTGTCCACCGCGGTTGTCATACACCTGTAACGGCAGGCGGCGGCGATTACTGAAGGCTTATTTGAGGGGGATCGGTAAATTTGCCGGCACCGGCACAGCAGTGACGCTGTTCTGCGGACTGCCTTCGATCAGGCGTTCAGAGTACACAAGGTACACCAGCGCATTGCGGCGCGGGTCCACCATGCGCACCACGCGCACATGTTTGAACAGGATCGAGGCGCGTTCGGAGAACACTTCTTCCTGCTTGGGCAGCTGGCCGTTAAAGGCCAGCGCGCCCACCTGGCGGCATGCGACCGAGGCGTTCGACTTGTCTTCGGCGATGCCGATCGCGCCCTTGATGCCGCCCGTCTTGGCGCGCGACAGGTAGCAGCTGACGCCGCGCACGCGCGGATCGTCGAAGACTTCGACGACGACCTTGTGGTCGGGTCCAAGCAGCTTGAAAACGGTATCGACCGAGCCGACCGTTTCGGCCGTTGCGGTGACGACGATGCCTGACAAAGCCAGGCCGAGAGCTGCTTTGGTCAACATGTTTATTCCTGGGGAGGGATACAAAGGCGGGGACTACTCGACTGGCGCAAAGCGCGGGACCTGCTGGCCGCCTGCTTCAACGAGTTCGAAGAAGACTTCTCTGGGCCGCGTCCAGATGGAGCCGTCGGCAGCCCGGTACACAATCATCTCGGACAGGTCCGATTCGAGCGTGGCAATGCACACCAGCTCGTACAGACCGCCCTTGTAATGCCGGTACTTCTGCATTAACCGGCTTTGTCCTCGGCGAGGACCTTCTGCTTTTTCTTCAGGCCCTGGATCACCTTGAGCACGCCCTCGATGCCGTCCGATTCGTCCAGGTCGCTGAACGCGTCGAGAACTTCATTGAGCACCTTGTTGCGCACGCTGGCTTCATCCGGCGCCATCGGCGCGGCCTTTTCAGCCTGCTCGGCTACCGCTGCCGGCGCTTTCTGCACCGCCGGCTTGCCGGTTGCTGCCGCAGTCTTGCCATGGGCAAGGGCCGCTTGCCAGATTACCCAGCGGCGTTGCGTTTCGAACACCAGATACTCGTCTGGCTTGTCTTCACGGCGTCGAACGATATGACCATCCCGTTGCGCCCACGCTTCAAATGCACTACGCATTATCTTCCTTCACAAATGCTGTTACCGCATTTCGACAAATGTTGAATATGCAACTTTGCAAAATAGTACCACTTTATTACGTGGCACTGCGAAAAAATCACTTTTTGAGGCAGCAGCTGTTCAAAATGTGGGCGTTCCTGCACATTCCTGCAGCACGCCCACACATAGTACGCGAGCTGTTATAAAAATGCAATTTTAAATTCCTCATGAGTAACAATAGTGCATTCCCGGGCTCATGTGTAACGATTGTTACACTTTACTACATTTGGTGGAAACATTTGTCTGTACAACTACCAGCCAAATCCGGCCCCCTCCTTGCGCTTCCTGCCGTCAACGTCGATACTTCGGTCTCCCTGCCTTATCCGATTAGTCGACAATGAAAATAGCCACCTGGAACGTCAACTCCCTGAAAGTTCGCCTGCCCCACCTGCTCCAATGGCTGGAAACTAATCCGGTCGATGTGCTCTGCCTGCAGGAGACAAAGCTCGAGGATGAGAAGTTCCCCCTGGCCGAAATCAATGCGGCCGGCTACCAGGTCGCCTTCAGTGGGCAGAAGACGTACAACGGCGTGGCGATCCTGTCGAAGCATCCCATCACGGACGTGGTGCGGAACAACCCGCGCTTCGACGATCCGCAGCAGCGCATCCTGGCCGCGACGATCGAAGGCATGCGCTTCATCTGCGCGTATGTGCCGAATGGCCAGGCGGTCGACTCGGACAAGTATGTCTACAAGCTGGCGTGGCTGGCGTCGTTGCACGAGTGGCTGGCCGAGGAGCTGCGCACGCACGGCGAGCAGGGGCTGGCGATCCTGGGCGACTACAACATCGCGCCGGAAGACCGGGACGTGTACGACCCCGTCGGCTGGGGCGACGAGGTATTGTGCTCGCCGAAGGAACGCGCAGCGCTGGCGGGCCTGATCGGGCTGGGGCTGACCGATTCGTTCCGCCTGTTCGAGCAGCCGGAGAAGTCGTTCAGCTGGTGGGATTACCGCCAGCTGGGGTACCAGAAGAACAAGGGGCTGCGCATCGACCATATCCTGCTGTCGGAGTCGCTGGCGAAGCGCTGCGTGGCATGCGCGATTGACCGGGTGCCGCGCAAGTGGACGCAGCCGTCGGATCATGCGCCGGTGATTGCGACGCTGGGATAATTACCGCACCAGCGCCATCACCTCATGCGCCTCGACGGGCTGCGAGAACAGGAACCCCTGCGCATACTGGCAGCCGCTGTCCTGCAGCAGCTTGTACTGCCCTTCGCTCTCGACGCCCTCCGCCACCACCGATAGCTGCAGGCTGTTTGACAGCGCGATAATCGCGGCCACAATCGCCCGGTCTTCCGAGCTGCCTTCCAGGTCCTTGATGAACGCCCGGTCGATCTTCACTTTCTTGACCGGGAAGCGCTTCAGGTACGCCAGGCTTGAATAGCCGGTGCCAAAATCGTCGATCGACAAACGGATTCCCATACGGTTGATCTGCCCGAGGATCTCCAGCGTCTGTTCGCCGTGCTGCATCAGCGCGGTCTCTGTGATCTCGAATTCCAGCAGCGCCGGATCGATACCGGTTTCATCGAGGATGCTGCGGATCGACTGGATCAGGCCGCGGTGCATGAACTGGCGCGGCGACAGGTTGACCGCCAGCGGCACCGGATCGAACCCCTGACGCTGCCACTCGACGCTTTGTTCGCACGCGCGCCGCATCACCCATTCACCAACCGGAACAATCAGCCCGTTCTCTTCGATGATCGGGATGAACTGGTCGGGCTGCACCAATTCGGTGCCGCCGCGGCGCCAGCGCAGCAGCACTTCAAGCGTATGAATGCGGCGCGTGCCAATGTCGATGATCGGCTGGTAGAACAGCTCGAACTCCTGCCGCGCCATCGCGCCGCGCAAGCTGCTTTCCAGTTCGAAGTGCTGCGACGCTGCCTGGTTCATCGTCTGCGTGAAGAACTGGTAGTTGTTGCGCCCGCTGGCCTTGGCGTGGTACATGGCCGCATCGGCATGGCGCATCAGCGTTTCGACGTCGGCCCCGTCATCCGGATAGACGCAGATGCCGATCGACGGCGTGATGTGCAGCATTCGGCCTTCGAACGGGATCGGGCTCGCCAGCGCGTCGATGATCTTCTCGGCCACGTGGTTGCACTCCCCTGCTTCATGGATGCCGGGGACCAGCACCACGAATTCGTCGCCGCCGAGGCGCGCCACCGTGTCGCTGGCGCGCACCGAACGGCACAGCCGGTTGGCCACTTCCTTGAGCAGGTGGTCGCCCGTCAGGTGCCCCAGCGAGTCGTTGATGGTCTTGAAGCGGTCCAGGTCGAGGAACATCACCGCCAGCTTGCGCCCGGACCGCTGCGCCGCGAGCATCGCGCGGTCGAGCCGGTCGGCCAGCAGCGCGCGGTTCGGCAGGCCGGTCAGGCTGTCGTGGTACGCCATGTGGTGCACGCGCGCCTCGGCCTGGCGCCGCTCGACGATCTCTGCCTGCAGCAGGGTGTTGGCGCCGGCCAGTTCGGCGGTGCGTTCAAGGACGCGGATCTCCAGTTCGTCGCGCGCGCGGCGGATCGCATCGGCGGCCTCGCGGCGCGCGGTCACGTCGTCGACCACCCATACGGAGCGGCCAGTCGCCTTCGACAGGTCGAACGGACGGCCCGACAGGCGGGCCCAGAACAGCGTGCCGTCCTTGCGCACCAGCTGGTACTCGCCCATGCTGATGCGGCCCGAGTGGAAGTTGCGCGAGGTCTCGATACGGGCCTCGTCCCAGCCTGCCTTGTCCGGGTACAGGGACTGCACCGACAGGCCGTCCACTTCGCCCGGCCCGTAGCCGAACAGTTCTTCCATCTTCGTATTGCAGCGCAGGTTGTACCCGTCTTCGACCACCGCGATGCCAAGCACCGCGCTGTCGAGGATCGCCTGGTTCTCCAGCAGCGCATTGCGCAGCGTCTCTTCGGCGCGCTTCTTCTCGGTGCGGTCTTCGATGATCCAGATCGTGCCGCGCGCTGGCTCCTCGGGGTTGACGACGAATGCGATCACCTGCACCCACATCACGGTGCCATCCTTGCGCACCATCTCGACCTCGGTCTGGAACGGCCTGCCCACCGACAGCAGCGGGGTCGCGGCCTTGCCCAGCTGGTCGTACACCTCGTCGCTCGGATACAGGGCGCGCCCCGGCAGGCCGAGGGCCTCGCCGTCTGCGTACCCGAACATCTCGCCGAAGCTGCGGTTGTAGCGCGTGATCACGCGGTTTTTCGTGAACAGGATCGTAAACGAGGCGTTGGTCATGATCGCCTGGCCTTCGATCATCGCCTGGCGCGCGTCGGTCACGTCTTCCAGGATCCAGATCGTGCCCTCTTCGTCGTTGTCGATGTCGACCGCCTTGGCGCGCACGCGGCACCAGAACAGGCTGCCGTCGCGGCGCTTGAACTGCACCTCGGGCGCGTCGAACGAGAGGCCCCGGCGCAGCAGCGGGCCGGCCTCCTTGCCGAACCTGACGTACATCTCTGTGGATGGGAAGACTTCGACGGCGCGCCGCCCTGTCATCTCCTCCGGCGTAAAGCCGAACATGCCGGCAAAGCGCGGATTACAGGAAGACATCACGCCCGCCTTGCTGAACAGGATGCCGACGGAAGCGTTATCGAGGATCGCCTTATGTTCAAGCAGCGCCTGGCGCAGGACAGACTGGTCGCGCTCGAATGGGCGCAGGTCGGTGAACACGAAGACCGCGCCTGGCGTGCCGGCGTTGGCTGGCAAAGGCTTGGCGCGGACCTGGACCGGGATGTCACTGCCATTCGCAGCGACCAGCGCACTGGCCCAGCCCTGCTCGATATCGGATGCCTTGCGCAAGTGCGCTGCTGCCGCAGGCGCGGCGCGCGCGGTGAACAACTCGGGAAGCTCGAGGATGGACGCGTCGCGCCCGACCAGCAGCGAAAGCTCCGGATTGACGGCGAACACCTGGCCCGCCACATCGCATGCGCAAGCCGGTAGTCCGATTAGTTGTAACGATTCCGCGACGAAGTCTGGATTAGCCCGTACTCGATCCATGTCCCATACTGTAATAAGTACTGCCTCTATGGCGGGCAGATTCAGTCTGGATCATAAACTACAATTGGTGAGAATTTTCCAAATTTGTAAGAATTCAGTAAGTACCGAGTCCGCGACCCTTGAAAAACAACGGTCGCGGACTCGGTACAAAGTGCTTAGAACGCATCGCCTGGCACGCGCACCCACCCTTCCATCAGCACGCGCGCACTGCGGCTCATGATCGCTTTGCTAACGCTCCACTCACCGTTCGCGAAGGTCGCTTGCGCACCGACGCGCAAGGTGCCGGACGGGTGGCCGAAGCGCACTGCGCTCGGCGAACCGCCGCCGGCGGCCAGGTTCACCAGCGTGCCCGGGATCGCGGCCGCGGTACCGATGGCCACTGCGGCCGTGCCCATCATCGCGTGGTGCAGCTTCCCCATCGACATGGCGCGCACCAGCAGGTCCACATCGCCGGAGGAGACTTCCTTGCCGCTTGACGATACGTAGGCCGCGGGCGGCGCGACGAAGGCGACCTTCGGCGTGTGCTGCAGCTTGGCCGCTTCGGCGACATGGTTGATGAGGCCCATGCGCACGGCGCCATGCGCGCGAATGGTTTCGAACCTCTCCAGCGCGGCGGGATCGGTGTTGATCGCGTCCTGCAGTTCGGTGCCGGTGTAGCCGATGTCGACCGCGTTGAGGAAGATGGTGGGGATGCCGGCGTTGATCATGGTGGCCTTGAAGGTGCCGATGCCGGGCACGTCGAGGTCGTCGATCAGGTTCCCGGTCGGGAACATGGAGCCGCCGGCGCCGTCGTCTTCCGCTGCGGGGTCCATGAATTCGAGCTGCACTTCGGCGGCCGGGAACGTGACGCCATCGAGTGCGAACTCGCCGGTTTCCTGTACTTCTCCGTTCGTGACGGGTACGTGGGCGATGATGGTCTTGCCAATGTTGGCCTGCCAGATGCGGACGGTGGCGATGCCGTTTTCCGGGATGCGCGCCGGGTCGACCATGCCGCCGCTGATGGCGAACGAACCGACGGCGGCCGACAGGTTGCCGCAGTTGCCGCTCCAGTCGACGAAGGCCTTGTCGATGGCGACCTGACCGAACAGGTAGTCGACGTCATGGCCTTCCTTGCTGCTGCGCGAGAGGATGACCGCCTTGCTGGTGCTGGAGGTGGCGCCGCCCATGCCGTCGATTTGCTTGCCATAAGGGTCTGGACTGCCGATCACGCGCAGCAGCAGCGCGTCGCGCGCGGCGCCGGGCAGCTGCGCGGTTTGCGGCAGGTCCTGCAGGCGGAAGAACACGCCTTTGCTGGTACCGCCGCGCATGTAGGTGGCGGGGATCTTGATTTGTGCTGGGTGGGTCATTTGAGTTCCTGGTTCGGCGGATGCGGGCCCTGCCCTTATCCGCCCTACGCCTGGTTGAACGTAGGGCGGATAAGGGCACGGCCCGCATCCGCCGTTTTTTGCCGGCGTTACGCCGCCTTCGCCGAAGACGCGAGGAAGTCCTGTGCAAACCGCTGCAGCACGCCGCCGGCTTCATAGATCGACACCTCTTCCGCGGTATCGAGCCTGCACGTCACAGGAACCTCGATACGCTCGCCGTTCTTGCGGTTGACAACCAGCGTCAACGTCGCGCGCGGCGTACGCTCGCCGATTACATCGTAAGTCTCGGTGCCATCCAGCCCCAGGGTCAGGCGATTCACGCCCGGCTTGAACTCGAGCGGCAGCACGCCCATGCCAACCAAATTGGTCCGGTGGATGCGCTCGAAGCCCTCGGCCGCAATGGCCTCGACACCAGCCAGGCGCACGCCTTTGGCCGCCCAGTCACGCGACGAGCCCTGGCCGTAATCCGCGCCCGCGATGATGATCAAAGGCTGCTTGCGCTCCATGTAGGTCTCGATCGCTTCCCACATGCGCGTCACGGTGCCTTCCGGCTCGACACGCGTCAGCGAACCGGCCTTCACCTTGCCGTCCACGACCGCCATCTCATTGATCAAGGTCGGGTTGGCGAACGTTGCGCGCTGCGCCGTCAAGTGATCGCCACGGTGCGTGGCGTACGAGTTGAAGTCTTCCTCCGGCAGTCCCATCTTGGCCAGGTACTCGCCGGCCGCGCTATTGAGCATGATGGCGTTCGACGGCGACAGGTGGTCGGTGGTGATGTTATCGCCAAGGACCGCGAGCGGACGCATGCCGGTCAGCGAACGTTCGCCGGCCAGCGCGCCTTCCCAGTACGGCGGACGGCGGATGTACGTGCTCTGCTTGCGCCAGTCGTACAGCGGGCTGACCTTTTCGCCATTGTCCGCCTGGACCGCGAACATCGGCGTGTACACCTTGCGGAACTGCTCCGGCTTGACGCTGGATGCAACAACCGCGTCGATCTCCTCGTCCGACGGCCAGATGTCGGCCAGTCGAATCGGCTTGCCTGCGGCGTCGGTGCCGAGGATGTCCTTCTCGATGTCGAATCGGATGGTGCCTGCAATCGCGTACGCGACAACCAGTGGCGGCGACGCCAGGAAAGCCTGCTTTGCGTACGGGTGGATGCGGCCGTCGAAGTTGCGGTTACCCGACAGGACGGCGGTCGCGTACAGGTCGCGGTCGATAATTTCTTTCTGAATGACCGGATCAAGCGCACCGCTCATGCCGTTGCAGGTCGTGCAGGCGAAAGCCACGACGCCGAAGCCGAGGTTTTCCAGTTCAGGCATCAGTCCCGCTTCTTCGAGGTACAGCGCAACGGTCTTCGAGCCTGGAGCGAGCGAGCTCTTTACCCACGGCTTGCGCGCCAGGCCAAGGCGGTTGGCGTTACGGGCGATGAGGCCCGCCGCGATCATGTTGCGCGGGTTGTTGGTGTTGGTGCAGCTGGTGATGGCGGCGATGATCACGGCGCCGTCAGGCATCAGGCCCGGTTCGTTTTCAACGATGCCGCTGATGCCGCGCGCAGCCAGTTCGGACGTCGGCACGCGTTTGTGCGGGTTCGACGGGCCGGCGATGTTACGCACCACGGACGACAGGTTAAAGCTGATCACGCGTTCGTATTCAGCGTTCTTCAGGCTGTCGGCCCACAGTCCGGTTTCCTTCGCATAGGTTTCGACCAGCTTGACCTGTTCATCTTCACGGCCCGTCAGTTTCAGGTACTTGATGGTCTGTTCGTCGATGTAGAACATCGCGGCGGTGGAGCCGAATTCCGGCGCCATGTTCGAGATGGTCGCGCGGTCGCCCAGCGTCAGGGCCGCCGCGCCTTCGCCGTAGAACTCGAGGTAGGACGAGACGACCTTTTCCTTGCGCAGGAACTCGGTCAGCGCCAGCACGACGTCGGTTGCGGTAATGCCGGGCTGCGGCTTGCCGGTCAGCTCGACGCCGATGATGTCCGGCAGGCGCATGTACGATGCGCGGCCAAGCATGACGCTTTCCGCCTCGAGGCCGCCGACGCCGATGGCGATCACGCCGAGCGCGTCGACCATCGGGGTGTGCGAATCGGTGCCGACCAGGGTATCCGGGAAGGCGACGTTGTCCTTCACCTGGATCACCGGCGACATGCGCTCGAGATTAATCTGGTGCAGGATGCCGTTACCCGGCGGGATCACGTCGACGTTCTTGAACGCCTTCTTGGTCCAGTTGATGAAGTCGAAGCGGTCTTCGTTGCGGCGGTCTTCGATGGCGCGGTTCTTTTCGAACGCGTCCGGGTCGAAACCTCCGCACTCGACTGCCAGCGAGTGGTCGACCACCAGCTGGGTCGGCACCACCGGATTGACCATCGCAGGATCGCCGCCTTCAAGCGCGATCGCGTCGCGCAGGCCGGCCAGGTCGACCAGCGCGGTCTGTCCAAGGATGTCGTGGCAGACGACGCGCGCCGGGAACCACGGGAAGTCGAGGTCGCGCTTGCGTTCGATGATCTGCTTGAGCGATGCGGTGAGCACCAACGGGTCGCAGCGGCGCACGAGGTTCTCGGCCAGCACGCGCGAGGTGTACGGCAGCTTGTCGTATGCGCCAGGCTGGATGGCATCGACCGCGGCGCGCGTGTCGAAGTAATCGAGCTTTGTGCCCG
>DASWSX010000224.1:0-13671 GCA_036402435.1 Telluria sp.
GCTGGCCGCGAACAACATCGTGCTGGGCACCTACCGCCACATCACGGCGCCGGAATGCCGCCAGTACCTGCTGCGCCAGGCGTTCGAAGAGGCGATCCACACCCACGCCTACCAGTACATCGTGGAGTCGCTGGGCCTGGATGAAGCCGAAATCTTCCACGCCTACAACGAAGTCAAGTCGATCCGCGACAAGGATGAATTCCTGATTCCATTCATCAATACGCTGACCGACCCTGCCTTCACCACCGGCACCATCGAAAACGACCAGAAGCTGCTCAAGTCGCTGATCGTGTTCGCCTGCCTGATGGAAGGCCTGTTCTTCTACGTGGGCTTCACCCAGATCCTGGCGCTGGGCCGCCAGAACAAGATGATGGGCGCCGCGGAGCAGTACCAGTACATCCTGCGCGACGAGTCGATGCATTGCAACTTCGGCATCGACCTGATCAACACGATCAAGATGGAAAATCCGCAGCTCTGGACCCCGGAGTTCCGCGAAGAGATCAAGCAGCTGTTCCTGAAGGCGGTCGACCTCGAGTACGCGTACGCCGAAGACACCATGCCACGCGGCGTGCTGGGCCTGAACGCGACGATGTTCAAGGGCTACCTGCGCTTCATCGCGAACCGCCGCGCGACCCAGATCGGTCTCGAGACGCTGTTCGCCCAGGAAGAGAATCCATTCCCGTGGATGAGCGAGATGATCGACCTGAAAAAGGAACGCAACTTCTTCGAGACGCGCGTGACCGAGTACCAGACCGGCGGCGCGCTGAACTGGGAATAAAAAACTGCTCTATATATAGAGGGTGTCCGCACCCGATCGAAACCCGCCCCGGCGGGTTTTTTTTCGGCCCGCGAAAAGCACGGCGATGTGCATATATTGCATCTTTTGCAAAGATGCCCGACACTCGCTGCAAGCGGCCGCACACGCCGATGACATCGACCATCAACAGGACCCGGGAAAAACGACATGAAGAAACCCACTTTGGCCATCGGCGCAATCGCGCTCGGCTTGCTGATCGCGGGCCACGCATCGGCCAGCGACGAATACCGCGCCTTGCTCAAGGACCGCAAGTTTGCCGAGGTCGAGAAAGCGGCGACGGCCAGGCTGGCCAGGGATCCGGCCGACGCCGGCGCGATGATCGCGCGCACCAAGGCGATCCTCGGCGCGCGCGACGGCCGCTTCGAGGAAGCGGCGGCGCAGGCGGAGAAGTGCGTCGCACGTCATCCGGCCAACGGCAGCTGCCACGTCGCATTCGGCAAGGCGCTCGGCAACAAGGCCATGTCCGAAGGGGTGACCTCCGCCCTCGGGTATGCCGGCAAGATCCGCGACGCGTTCAAAAAAGCGGTCGAACTCAATCCGCGCGATTTCGACGCGCGCTTTTCACTGCTCGACTATTACATGATGGCGCCGTTCATTGTCGGCGGAGGCACCGGCAAGGCGCAGACGCTGGCGCGCGAGACTTCATCTATCAATGCCGAGGCAGGCCGGCTGATGACGGCCAACCTCGACCTGAAGGATGATCAACTCGCGAAGGCGGAAGCAGCGGCGATGGGGATCAGGCCCGGCGCGGACGACGACCTGCAGCAGCGCCACGAAGACCTGCTGGTGGCAATCGGCGCGACACATATGAGCGCGAAGAAGTTCGTCGACGCCAACCGCGTGCTGGGCGAAGCGCAGAAGCGCTACCCGGACAGCCCGTCGGTCGATTACATGGCCGCGCGCATTCAGCAGGAGCAGGGCAAGCACCGCGAGGCGCTCGCGATTCTCGAACAGGTCCTTGTCAAAATCCCGCAGCCGCATGTGCACTACCGGATCGGCAAATCGCTGCAGGCGCTGGGCGACAAGGCCAGGGCAACCGCAGCGTTCGAGAAGGCGCTGTCGTTCAAACCCGGACTGCCTAAAACGCAGCGGACCGACGCGGAAGAACAGCTCAAGGCGACGCGAACATGACATGTCGATGACATTAAATGCGTGCGCGTGAATTCGCGCGCGCGCATCGCGTGTTCAAGTTGTGGAAAAATCCCAACGCTTTAACGCGTTGCGCGTCGACGTGTTCCGCGTCGTTCGCAAAGGCCGATGCAATGCATCGATGGACGTCAGCGCATGTACCTGACTCGAAAATCTTCGCAGGAATCGCGCAGCCGAACGGCGTATCCGGCTGTCCCAATTTTTGCCGGCATGGGCGGCGCCTGCCGGCCCGCATCGGGCATCCGCGCCGGCGTATTCGACGCGAATTTTCTGGCCGCTGCGCGCAAACTACGGACGCAGTTCAGCTCATCATTTGGCGCCCAAAACTGGCGTGGACTTTTCACTTTCTGATCCTGGTAAAAATCGTCGTGACCGCGCGCGCGAAATTTTTTTCTCGTGACGAATCAATGCATTGCGATTTTGCGGTGATGAAATCGGACACGTGCGGGCGAAGATTTTGCACTCGCCTTCGCGCTTCGCGCGGGGACAAATCCGGCGCCAGTTCACGGCGCGGAACGAATGCTGTTCGGGACGATGGAGCAGGCGCGCGCCGCGCTTTTTGGCCGGCCTTAAACGCGCTTGATGTGAACCTGCGATGGCGATTCGCGTGCGTGAAAACGATATCTCCAATGCACGTAAATCGCATCGCGAAAAAAGCGATGACGCGCGCCGCGGCGTACCCGCGCGGCTTCGCTTTGAGCCGCGCATAAACCCGTTATTCAAAACGCGCGCGCCGAAGTCGCGCATCGCATTTTAAAAACCCGCACGAAACTTCGGTGCGCCAGTTGCGCACTGACAAGGTTTTCGTGTACTTTACGTGATTGAATTTGTCAAAACGTGAATGTGTGTTTTTGAGCCACGCGCTTTGCCAGACAAACCGATTAAATATGGGACGCTGACTCCAACAGATATGCACTTAAAACATGCGCCGAAAACTGAGCCGCACTGCCCGATTTATTCGGGCATGGCGGCTTTTTCATTTCGCACATGTGCAGGTGAGTGATGTGGACAGCATCCTGGAATACAGTTTTTGTCGTATCTGAAGTTTAGATTTTTTACCGTCCCGGCAAGGTTGGACGGAACGACTATGGCTGAAGTGCTGCAATCGTGAGGAGTTGCAGCAGTTCAGCTGGTGCCGAATTCATTAGCGCAAACACAGAACCAGTTTGCGCCGATGAATAATTCGCCTGGCCTGACTATCGGTCGGACGGGTTTAAATCTTGTAAGTTGAATCTATCCCATCGAAGATGAAGGAGAACTCAAATGGCAACAGCCGCTAAGAAATCCGAAGTAAAGAAGCCGGCCGCGAAAGCAGCCGCCAAGCCAGCAGCGAAAGCTGCAGCCAAACCAGCCGCTAAAAAAGCAGCCGCCAAGCCAGCAGCCAAGCCTGCAGCTAAGAAGGCAGCAGCCAAGCCAGCAGCTAAGCCAGCAGCGAAGAAAGCAGCAGCTAAGCCAGCAGCAAAGAAAGCAGCAGCCAAGCCAGTAGCGAAGAAAGCAGCAGCCAAGCCAGTCGCTAAAAAAGCAGCAGCTAAGCCAGCAGCAAAGAAGACCGCTTCGAAAGCAGCAGCTAAGCCAGTAGCAAAGAAGGCAGCAGCAAAGCCGGCAGCAAAGAAAGCAGCAGCCAAGCCAGTCGCTAAAAAAGCAGCGGCAAAGCCAGCAGCTAAAAAAGCAGCAGCTAAGCCAGCAGCAAAGAAGACCGCTTCGAAAGCAGCAGTCAAGCCAGCAGCTAAGAAAGCAGCAGCCAAGCCAGCAGCTAAGAAAGCAGCAGCCAAGCCAGCAGCCAAGAAAGCAGCAGCCAAGCCAGCAGCCAAGAAGGCAGCAGCCAAGCCAGCAGCTAAAAAGGCAGCAGCCAAGCCAGCAGCTAAGCCAGCAGCCAAGAAGGCAGCGGCGAAGCCAGCAGCCAAGAAGGCAGCAGCTAAGCCAGCAGCTAAGCCAGCAGCTAAGCCAGCAGCGAAAGCAGCAGCTAAGCCAGCAGCCAAGCCAGCAGCTAAGCCAGCAGCCAAGCCAGCAGCCAAGCCAGCAGCAAAAGCTGCAGCTCCTGCAGCCAAGCCAGCAGCAGCGCCAGCTCCAGCAGCCAAGCCAGCAGCCGCTCCTGAAAAGGCAGCAGCACCAGCTCCGGCTCCAGCAGCTAAAACGGTCCTGGCTCCAGCAGCAGCATGGCCGTTCCCGACCAGCAGCCGTCCGTAATAGCCAGCTGTGCCTGGATAAGGCAAAATACCGCTGTGTGACAAGTTTCACACAGCGGTTTTTTTTTGTGCGCCAGGAATAGGTTCACGTGGCAACGCGCAAGCGCGGCCTGTCAATATCAAGGAGTCCTTGTGCTCGTTATTCTCAAGTTGATCGTCGATGCGGCCGCCACCATCCTTGGCGGCATCCTGTTGCTGCGTTTCTGGATGCAGGCGATCCGCGTGCGTCCGCCCGCTTCGGTGGCCCAATTTACCTTCACGCTGACGGACTGGCTCGTGCGCCCCTTGCGCCGCCTGGTACCCGGCGTCGGCGGCTATGACTGGGCCAGCCTGATCGGCGCGTTCCTGATCGTGCTGCTGGCTACCTCGATCGTGCTGCTTACCGGCGCCTCCGCCGAAACCATGTTCCTGATGGCGCTGTACCGGTTCCTTACCTGGATCATCTACGGCTTTATCGCGCTCCTGATCATCGAGGCGATTTTCAGCTGGGTGAACCCGCAAGCGCCGCTTGCGCCCTTCGTAAGGGCCCTCAACGACCCGCTGCTGCGCCCACTGCGCCGCGTGGTGCCGCTGGTCGGCGGGCTTGACCTGTCGCTGCTGGTGGCCCTGATACTGCTCCAGATCGCACAGGTCGTACTGGGCATGGTGTTCGGCTTCCGGTGACCCGCGCCTGGTGTACCGCGCTTCCAGGGGGAGTGCGGCTGGCGGTGCAGATCACGCCAAACGCGAAGAAATCTGAAGTGATCGGCGTGCTTGACGATGCGCTCAAGCTCAGGCTGCAGGCGCAGCCGATCGAGGGCAAGGCAAATGAGGCGCTGGTGCGCTACCTGGCCGACGCGCTGTCGGTCCCGCGCAGCGCAGTGACCATCACGCATGGCCACCCCAGCAAGCGCAAGCTGGTGGACGTGCAGTCCGATAAGCTGACGGTGGATGCGGTCACAAACGCGCTGCTGCCACCGGAGTAGCCGCAGCGCGCTTCTCCCCCCCGGGTCAGTGACGGCGCACCTTCAACAGCACAAGCCCCTGGTTGCTCAGGGCGGCAATCGACCCGTTGTCCGACACCGCAAGGGCGCGCAGGATGTGCAGCCCAAGCGGCGGCGAATGCAGCCTGGTATTCAGGTCGACCATGCCCTCCGCGGCAGTCCACGAAAAGCCCCGCTCCGTGGGATCCGTGTCGTTGTGCGATGACCCCACCACCACCCCGTGTGCGTTGATCGCCACCGCATCCGAGAACAAGCCACCGAGCGTGCCCAGGTCGCGCATCGCCGTCCCATCATGAATGAACCCGTGCTGCACGCCGTTTTGCGGGGTCGAGTTACCGACCACGACGCCCGCCTGGTTCATGTGCGTCGCTTCCGACGTGCCGGTGCCATCCAGCGTGCCGAGATCCTGCATCACGCCGCCGCTGTACCGGAACGCGCGAAGCAGTCCTTCCGCATTGAGCGACCAGCCGGCCACCTGGCCGGCATCGTTGATGACTTCGGCCAGCGAGCGCGTGCCTCCCAGCGTCCCCAGGCTCTGCAGCCCGCCGGTGCCCTTGCTGTCATAGATAAATGCGCGCATCGCTTCGCTGTTGGCCAGGAAGGAATAGCCGGCGACGACGCCCGCGGAATTGATCGATAGCGCAAAGCTGCTGCCTCCGAAGCTGCCGATATCGCGCATGGCGCCGTCGTGCACGAATCCATGGGTGTCTCCTCCGGGGACGGCCGACCAACCGACCACCACCCCGCAATTGCTGATGGCGTAGCCGACCGATTCGCCGCCCAGCGATCCGAGGTTGCGCAACGTGCCGTTGTACAGGAAGGCCTGCGGCAATTCGTCTTTGGTCATGGCCCAGCCGGTGACGTGGCCGCAGCGGTTGATGCCGTTGGCCTGGGAGCTGGAGCCGCCGAACGTCCCCAGTTCGAACAAACGGTTACCGTCGTAGAGGAAGGCGCGCACGCCATCGTCGGAGAAGTTGTGCCCGGTGACCTTCCCGTCGGCGTTGATGCCGTGAGGATTGATGACGCCGTAGGTCTCGCCGCGCGGATTGAGCGGGATCACGTCATACAAGAGCTTCGGCGGTGCCGGTGGATGCGGCGGGCGATGCTCGGGCCACCCGTCGGATCCGCCGCCCCCGCATGCCGCGAGCGCGCAGACGAGGCCGAGGGTAACGGCGGGGCGAAGATAGGGTTTGAGCGATGCGGTCATGACGGCCTCCGTGGACTGGTTGGTAACTCAGTCTAGGCCGCTTGCCGGTCGCCGCGAGGGCTAATGATGGGCCCGCTTGTGGCCCATCAATCAGGAGATTTCGCCGGCGCATTTCCTGCGCCGGCTGTTAACAGTTTATTTAATACTTGTAGCCAAACGCAGCTTCAAACCGCTCGGCAATCTCCTGCGGCGTGAACGCGTGGTTCTGCCCGCCCTGGTGCGCAATCTTGATCGCGCCCAGCAAGCTGGCCAGGCGGCCGGTCGTCGGCCAGTCCCAGCCATTGGTGATGCCATGCAACAGGCCTGCGCGGAAGGCGTCGCCGCAGCCAGTAGGATCGACCACCGCCGCCGCAGGCACGCAAGGGATCTCGAAACGCTCGCCCTTGGCGTAGATCTCCGAACCTTTCTCTCCGCGCGTGACGATCAGCGCATCGAGGCGCTCGGCGATCTGGGGCAGGGTCAGGCCGGTGCGGTCCATCAGCATCTCGAATTCGTAGTCGTTGGCCGCGACGTAGCTTGCCTCGTTGATGAATTCGATCAGCTCTTCGCCGCTGAACATCGGCAGCTGCTGTCCCGGGTCGAACATGAACGGCACGTTCAGGCGCGCGCAATCCCTCGCGTGCTTGATCATGCCCTCGCGCCCGTCCGGTGCGATGATGGCGACGCGCACGGCGCCCACATCGCCGACGTTGTTCTCGTGCGAGAACTGCATGGCGCCCGGGTGGAAAGCGTTGATCTGGTTGTTGTCGAGGTCCGCCGTGACGAAGCATTGCGCGGTGTAGGCATGGCCGATGGTGCGGATCGCGCGGGTTTCGATGCCCAGTTTGCCGAGGCGGTCGAGGTATTCGCCGCCGTCCTGGCCGATGGTCGCCATGATCAAAGGGTCGCCGCCCAGCATCTTGAGGTTGTACGCGACGTTCGCGGAGCAGCCGCCAAATTCGGTGCGCAGGGTCGGCACCAGGAACGAGACGTTGACCTTGTGGAGCTGGTCGGCCAGCAGCGTTTCGCCGAAGCGGCCGTGGTACTGCATGATTTTGTCGAACGCGAGTGAGCCGCAGATCAGCGAGGTCTTGGTCATGGATGAACCTTATGGGTAGAAGATGGCGATGCGGTAGCCAGATGCCTTGACCTGGCTAAGCTCGAAATAAAGGCGGACCGGCTGTTCGCTGCGTCCGGCGAAGCCTTTCGCCGGCGCGACATCCTTCGGCAGGTACTGCGCCGGCGTGAAGACGCGCCGCAGCACTGTCTTGTTGTCGGCATCGGTCAGGGCCAGTTCGACGTTCGGCCAGGCCTGCGCCAGGCGGCCCTGGTTGTGCAGCGATGTCGTAAGCAGGAAGGTGTCGCCCGAGATGGTCTCGAGTTCACCGGTGTCGATGGCCAGTTCGTCGATCTGGGCTGGCAGCTCGACGCGGCAGCCGAACGCCGCGCAGGTGGCGACCAATACTGGTTTCAGCGCAGGGAACTGGGCCGCGAGCGCATTGCGGAAGGTCGTCATGCCCTGGACCAGCAGCGCGAGCACGAGGACTGCCAAACCGATGCCCATGACCAGGCGGAGGGTGCGGCCGGTCTGTTCCAGCTGGCGGCCGCGGCGTACGAATTCGGGTTCCTCATGATCGGGCGCGACCGGCTCCGGCGGCGGCAGCGGGCGCGGCGCGGGCGGCCTTGGCTTGCGCACCTTGCGCGCGGGAGGGCGGGGCAGGGAAGGCGGCTCGATCGATTCGTGCACTTCGCCCGGCTCGGATTCGCGCATCAGCAGCACGGCCGGTTCAGGCCCCTCAGTGTCGTCGGGCAGCGGGGTTGCTACGATCTCTTCGTCCGGCACCAGTTCTGGCTGATCATCGGCCAGATGGGCGGCACGCAGGCGGATCTCCGCTTCGGGCGGCGGCTCGGGCAGCGGTTCGGGCTCGACTGCAGGTTCGGGTTCGGATACCCATTCAGGTTCAGGTTCGGGCCCAGGCTCTGGTTCGGCTTCAGCTACCGGCTCTGCTTCGCGCTCGGGCTCCGGCTCTGGCTCCGCCTCCGGTTCTGCTGGTTCAGGTTCGGCCTGCGGCGCCAGCAAGGCGGGATCGATCGCGGCGTCGAAATCAAGCGTGAAGAACTGTTCGACGCTCGCGGGCGGCGGGGGATCAGGCTGAACCGCCTCGGGTTCGGCATGGGCGACTGCTTCCGGCTCGGCTTCAGGCGCGGCTTCGGCAACGGCCGGTGCCGGTTCTTCGACAGGAGTCTCTGATTCGATTGGGGGAGGTGCTACAGGTTCGACGGTTGCCGGTGCCGGTTCTGGCGCGGGGGCGTCCAGGTTGACCAGCATGGCGTTACCGTCGAAGACTTCCTTGCAGGAGCCGCAGCGTACGATACCCCCACGCAGCTTGAGCTGGTCCGCAGCGACGCGGAAGGTCGTGTGGCAGTGGGGGCAGCGTGTGGCGAGCGCCATGCCGTTACTCGCCAGTGGAACGTGCCGGCGGTACGGTGTCGCTTCCCATCCGGCCGTGCAGGGCAACCCAGCCTTCCTGTTCGGCCCAGACGCCCAGCTTGATGAACGGTGCGTAGGCTTCGGCCACTTCCTCGGCCTGGCGCGCAAGCACGCCCGACAAAATCAGCGCGCCGCCTGGCGCAACGCGCCCGGCCAGCATCGGCGCCATCAGCTTCAATGGGCTCGACAGGATGTTCGCAACGACGGTGTCGAAGCGGCCGGTCGCATGGTCGGGCTTTGCCGTGGCCAGCTGGTCCGGCAGGTAGTAGGTGATATCGCAGTTGTTGCGCTGTGCGTTGTCCTTCGCCGACTCGATCGCTTGCGGATCGATGTCGACGCCGGCGACGTCGCCCGCGCCCATCTTCTTGGCGACCATCGCGAGGATGCCTGAACCACAGCCGTAATCGAGCACCGTCTTGCCGGGAGCAGGGTGCGCCTCCAGCCATTCCATGCACAGGCGCGTGGTCGGATGGCTGCCGGTGCCGAACGCGAGTCCCGGATCCAGTTCGAGGATCAGGCCGTCCGGATCCGGCGCTTCGTGCCAGCTCGGGACAACCCAGATGTTTTTGCCGATGTGGATTGGTGCGAACTGCGACTGCGTCAGCCGCACCCAGTCCTCGTCCGCCACCGCGCGGGTGGTGAACGACGGTACCTTGTCAAGCTTGATGGCCGCTGCCGCTTCCGCGACGATGGCTGCCTGGTCGGCATCGACGTCGGTCAGCGCCACCACGCGGCTGTGGTCCCACGCCGCTTCGGTCGGCTCCATGCCAGGCTCGCCGAACAGCGGCTTTTCCTGGTCGGTGCCTTCGTCGGCGTCTTCCACCGAAACCGACAGCGCACCCGCTTCCATCAGGGCGTCGGACAACGCCTCTGCGTGGTCGCGTGCGATCTCGATGACGACTTCGGTCCAGCTCATGCGATGACCTTGACTTCCGATTTGGTGGCGATGCTGCCCGCTTTCGGCAGGTCCGGCTTGTCGGCCAGCTTCTGCTCGAGGTAATGGATGTTGGTGCCGCCTTCAATGAAACGGGCGTCGACCATCAGTTCGCGGTGCAGCGGGATATTCGTCAGGATACCCTCAACCACCATTTCGGACAGCGCGATCTGCATGCGGCGGATCGCCTGGTCGCGCGTGGCGCCGTAGGCGATGACCTTGCCGATCATCGAGTCATAGTGAGGCGGCACGTAGTAGCCGGCGTACGAGTGCGAGTCGACGCGGATGCCAGGGCCGCCCGGCGGATGCCATGCGTTGATGCGGCCAGGGGACGGCGTAAACTTGAACGGGTCTTCGGCATTGATGCGGCACTCGATCGCGTGGCCCGACAACATGATGTCGCGCTGCTTGTAGCGCAGCTTCTCGCCGGCCGCAATGCGGATCTGCTCCTGCACGATGTCGATCCCGGTGATCATTTCCGTGACCGGATGCTCGACCTGGACGCGGGTGTTCATTTCGATGAAGTAGAACTCGCCGTTCTCGTACAGGAACTCGAACGTGCCGGCGCCGCGGTAGCCGATCTTGCGGCAGGCTTCGGCGCAGCGGTCGCCGATCTTTTCGATCAGCTTGCGCGGGATGCCCGGCGCTGGTGCTTCTTCGATCACTTTCTGGTGGCGGCGCTGCATCGAGCAGTCGCGTTCGCCCAGCCAGACGGCGTTCTTGTGTTCGTCGGCGAGGATCTGGATCTCGATGTGGCGAGGATTCTCCAGGTACTTCTCCATATAGACTTCAGGATTGCCGAACGCGGTGCCCGCTTCGGTCTTGGTCATCGCGACAGCGTTTAGCAGGGCCGCTTCGGTATGCACGACGCGCATGCCGCGTCCGCCGCCGCCGCCGGCCGCCTTGATGATGACCGGGTAGCCGACCTTGCGCGCGGTCTGGATGATCTCCTTCGGGTCGTCCGGCAGCGCGCCTTCCGAACCAGGTACGCACGGCACGCCGGTGCGGATCATGGCCTGCTTGGCCGAGACCTTGTCGCCCATCAGGCGGATCGAGTCGGAGCGCGGGCCGATGAACACGAAGCCGGATTTTTCAACGCGCTCGGCGAAGTCGGCGTTCTCCGACAGGAAGCCGTAGCCCGGGTGGATCGCTTCAGCATCGGTCACTTCGGCCGCGCTGATAATCGCCGGCATGTTCAGGTAGCTCAGGGACGATTGCGCCGGGCCGATGCAGACCGATTCGTCGGCCAGCTTCACGTACTTGGCGTCTTTGTCAGCTTCGGAGTGAACGACAACCGTCTTGATGCCCATCTCGCGGCACGCGCGCTGGATGCGTAGCGCAATTTCGCCGCGGTTGGCGATTAGAATTTTTTCAAACATGGTAGGTTCGGTGTTTCTGTGAGTGCCGGCCAGGGCCGGGGACAACGTGGGAACGCCAGGATGGCCGCGGCACCGGGTGCCGCACGCGCTTGCTCCTTAGCCGATCACAAACAATGGCTGGCCGAATTCAACTGGCTGGCCATTCTCGACCAGGATCTTGGTCACGGTACCCGAGAAGTCCGAGTCGATTTCATTCAGCAGCTTCATCGCTTCGATGATGCACAGGGTTTCGCCTTCTTTGATCTGCGAACCGACTTCGACGAACGCGGCAGCGCCTGGCGCCGACGAACGGTAGAAGGTGCCGACCATTGGCGACTTGACGACGTGGCCGGTTTCGACAGCGGCAACCGGTGCGGCTGGCGCTTCCACCGGTGCGCCTGCTGGCATTGGCGCCGAATACTGCTGATGCATTTGCTGCGGCTGCATCATGACCATCTGGCCTTGCGGGTTTGCGGACGACTTGACGATGCGAACCTTGCTTTCGCCCTCGGTCACTTCGAGTTCGGCGATGTCCGACTCGGCGACGAGGTCGATCAATGTCTTGAGTTTTCGTAAATCCATGTGAAACCCCTTGGAATTATTGTGTAATTTAGAGTATGCGGTGCGCCTTGATCAGGGCCCGCGCAAATGCGTGAAGATGACGTAGATTAACGCTTTTTAAGCGCAAAGTCGATGGCAAGCCGATATCCGTCCGTGCCCAGACCGCAGATCGTTCCCTGCGCTATCGCCGAAAGGAAAGAGTGGTGGCGAAACTCTTCACGCTGGTAAATATTTGAAATATGTACCTCGATAAAGGGAATCGCTACGCCGGCCAGGGCGTCGCGCAATGCGACACTGGTGTGCGTCAGCCCGCCAGGATTGATCACGATGGTATCCACGCCTTCCGCTTTTGCAGCGTGAATACGATCGATCAATGCCCCTTCGTGATTACTTTGAAAGCAGGAAAGCGTCGCTCCCGCTGCGCCAGCCTGGGCTGTCGCGGCACTTTCAATGTCGGCCAATGTTGCAGCGCCGTACACCTCAGGCTCGCGGGTCCCCAGCAGGTTCAGGTTGGGGCCGTTGAGCAGGAGTAGCTTTTGTGCCATATTTGAAGGTCAATTCCGCGAAAGTCTGGCATTTTGCCGCCAACGATAGCCATTGGCAAGCGAAATAGTGCTCGTCTGAAACGTACGGTCGTGCGTTTTAAGACCCCAGTGCGGCCAGGTCTGCCTTCAGTTCCGCAAATTTCAGGCGGCCCAGGTAGGTCTTGCGGACCTGGCCGTCGGCGCCGATCAATACAGTATAAGGAAGGCCGCCCGCCTTGTTGCCGAAGTCGCGCGCCAGCTCCGTGCCTCGCAGCCCGGAGACATACAGCGGGTACGAGATCTTGAATTTTTCGGCAAATTGGGCAATGTTCGCTGGCGAATCGATGCCGATGCCGATGATGTTGATGTTATTTTTGACGTTTTCCGCGGCCAGCTCGTCAAGCTCCGGCATTTCTTCGACGCAGGGCGCGCACCACGGCGCCCAGAAATTGACGACCAGCGCCTTGCCTTTCCATTGCGCCAGCGACTGCGGCTGGCCTTTGGCGTCGTTCATCGTTTCGGCAAACAGCGCCGCAACCGGGGTGTGCGCGCGGCCGTCGGTCGGGGCGATGGTGGTGGTTACCGGTGCAGCTTGCTTGTTTTGCACGCCCACGTAGGCGCCCATGGCGGCAAAGGTGGCGGCAATGATGCCGTACACGAGCAGATTCTTCTTATTGATCATTTAATTTTCGTTCAAATCGGGTGAGGCCTCGACCAGTGCGCGCACCGCGTCGATGCCGGCGCGCTGCGGCCGGCCATCGGGACGCGGCTTGAGTGCGCCGCGCAGGTCGTTCAGGTCATACACTTCGGCGTGCACGCCTTCACGCCGCCACATGAAACTGATGGTCTCGACGGGGTCGTAACGGGCGCCTTTGAAATGCGGCGTTTCGGACAGCTCCATATTGACGTCGCGGTTCAGCAAGAAAATCTCGACGTCCTTCGGACTTTCCACGAACAATTGTAAATGAATATCGTCGTGTTCCCCGGCGGTGCCGTTGAGCACCGCGCCGGTCAGGTAGGGGGAAAAGTCCGACAGCGCCTCCATCACCTGCAGCGCAGCCTTGCGCAGTTCGAGCAGGCGGGCCGGCTGGGTGGCGGACTGGAACAGGGCAATGTACTGGCGGACTTCTTCCTCGACCTGGAGGTTGTCCGGCATCAGGTTCGCGGGCGGCCGCTCGTCGCCGAGGACCTGGGTGGCGGCCTTGCGCTTGGCCGTTGCATAGTCCGTCCCGTCCTGCGCGATCATGCGCGCGGCGACGGCAGCAATTTGCCCACGCAACTGCTCGATATCGTCATTCTGGTTAGGCATCATGACGAGATCATACTCTTGAACGGAAAATGCCACCTTGTCGGGTAAAATCGCGTATTCCGACTTTTGCCACTACTACACACCATGCATATTCACATCCTCGGTATTTGCGGCACCTTCATGGGTGGCCTTGCAGTTTTGGCAAAAGAGGCGGGCCACAGGGTGACCGGCTG
>DASWSX010000225.1:0-10541 GCA_036402435.1 Telluria sp.
ATGTCGTCCTGTCCGCCGAACGGATCGGTGAGGGTGCCGTCACCGGCGCGCGCGATCGCATTGATGGTGAGGTCGCGCCGCACCAGGTCGTCCTCAAGCGTGACGTCGGGCGAGGTGTGGAACACGAAGCCGCGGTAGCCGGGCGCGGTCTTGCGCTCGGTGCGCGCCAGCGCGTACTCTTCCTGCGTTTCGGGATGCAGGAACACCGGGAAGTCCTTGCCGACCGGGCGGAAGCCCTGGGCCACCATCTCCTCGGGCGTGGCGCCGACCACGACCCAGTCGTGGTCCTTCACCGGCAGGCCAAGCAGCTCGTCGCGCACGGCGCCGCCGACGATATAGGTCTTCATCGCGCTTACTTCGGCATGTCCTGGTCGTGCTTGTCGGCGGTCTCGGTTTCCGCCAGCGCTTCGCTGATCCAGCGCGCCACCGCCGGATGCGCGGCCACGCGGTCGCAGTAGGCCTGCAGCGCCGGCGCGAGCGACACGCCGTAGGTGCGGAAGCGCGTGACAACCGGTGCATAAAAGGCGTCGGCAATCGAGAACTCCCCGAACAGGAACTGGTGGTGACCGAAGCGCGACAGGCACTCTTCCCAGATCTCGCAGATGCGGCCGATGTCGCCCTGCGCTTCCGGCGTGCGGCCCTGCCCCGGCAGCTGCTTGCGGATGTTCATCGACATTGCGCTGCGCAGGCCGGAGAAGCCCGAGTGCATTTCGGCGGTAACCGAACGCGCCATGGCGCGCGCGGCGACGTCCTGCGGCCACATGTGTTTTTCCTGGAACTGCTCGGCGAGGTATTCGCAGATCGCCAGGCTGTCCCAGACGGTGATTTCACCGGCCACCAGCACCGGCACCCGGCCCGCGGCCGAGTATTCGGCGATGCGCGTCGCCGTGTCGGGCTTGTCGAGCAGGACGCGCACTTCGGTAAACGGAATGCCGAACGCGGTCATCGCCACCCACGGACGCATCGACCACGACGAATAGTTCTTGTTGCCGATGACGAGGGTCAGGCCGGCGTTGCGGGCGTCGTCGAGGGTTTGCGAGAGGGTCGGGTCGAGTTCTGTGGTTTGCATATGCGGGTTTGGGCCGTGGTTGATGTCAGGTGCTAGCGTCCCGCGCGCGCGCGGAACTGGTCGTACGGTTCGGATGGCGACAGGTAGTGCGGCGCCACCGCTTCGATGGCCGTGAGCTTGATGCCGAGGTTCGCCGCTGTCAAGGACTGGATCGCCGGGTCGACCACGTTATCGACCTTCATCGAGTCGAGGTTGTCGCGGGTGATCAAGGGGGTCCCGGGCAGCAGCTCGAAGAACATCGCCTGCAGCCGCGCCAGCGCGTCCGGCAGGCGGATGATCGGGCGCGGATGGTGCGAGTAGCGTCCGGCCATGCGCACCAGTTCGATCAGCGGGTAGATCGTCGGACCGCCCAGTTCATAGACCAGGTGGCGAGATTTGGGGTCTGCCAGCGCGTGCGTGTAGGCCGTGGCCACATCGCCGACGTACACCGGCTGGAAGTCGGTGTCGGCGCCGGCCAGCGGGATCACCGGCAAATACTTCTGCAGGCGCGCGAACATGTTGAGGAAATTGTCGCCCGGCCCGAACACGACCGACGGGCGGAAGATGGTGGCGGCCACCGAGGGTTCGCCGCGCGCCGCCATTTCGCCGGCCGCCTTGGAGCGCTGGTACATCGACGGCCCGTCGGCGGCCGCGCCCAGTGCGCTCATGTGCAGGTAGCGCTTGACGCCCATCTCGGCACACACACCGACGATCCGGCGCGGCAGTTCAACGTGGGCGTAGGCGAACTCGGGGCCGTACGGATTGCCGCGGCGCGAATGCAGCACGCCGACCAGGTTGATGGCGGCGTCGCGCCCGGCCAGCAGGCGGCGCAGAGTGCCGTCGTCGCCGATGTCGGCTTCGACTACTTCAACGCGAGGCAGGAAGGTCAGGTGCCGTGCACGCTCGGTGCGCCGGGTGGGGACGATGACGCGCACGCCTTCGAGCGAAAGGCGCGCCACCAGGTGGCTGCCGATGAAGCCCGAGCCGCCGAACACTACCACTGCCATGTCTGCGATGTCTGCCATGTGAGTCCGCCAGTCTGGTTCTTGAATGATGGTCAAGAATACCACTTTGGCACGATCACGGCAGCGTGTCGTCGGCCTTCCCCGGCGGCATGACCCGGCCCAGCCGCGCCTTCAGCGACTGCGGCTTGTTCTCGAACAGCGCGGCATAGTTGGTGGCGTTGGCCATCACGTTCTTGACGTAGATGCGCGTCTCCATGTACGGAATCGACTCGGCGAAGACGGCGCCTTCCATCGGCTCGGACAGGTTGGCGCGCCAGCGGCGCGGACGCCCGGGCCCGGCGTTGTAGGCCGCCGTGGCCACCGGCTGCGAGCCGTCGGCGCCTTCGAGCACCATGTTCATGTAGTTGGCGCCGAGGATGATGTTGGTACGCAGGTCGGTCAGCTTGCCCTTGACGTAGTCGGCCAGCCCGATCTTGCGCGCGACGTAGTCGCCGGTGCCCGGCATCACCTGCATCAGGCCGGAAGCGCCGACGCTGGAGCGCGCATCGAGGATGAAGCGCGACTCCTGGCGGATCAGGCCATACACCCAGGCTTTGTCGAGCCCGAGCTCCTTGGCGGTCGGCTGCAGGATGTCGTCGTGGGGCGACGGGAAGCGCTGGGTATAGTCGAACATCGTGCGGGTGCGCTCGGACGTGTAGACCATGCGGTCGAGGATCGCGTGGCGGCGCGCGAATTCGGCGGCCGCCAGCAGTTCGCGCTCGCCCATCGCGCGCACCGTCCAGTTCCACTCGCGCGAGCCTTCCGGACGCATGCCCAGCTTGAAGAAGCGCAGCGCGCGCTGCAGCCCCTGGTTGCCTTCAACCGCGGCGATTTCGGCCGCCGTCAACGGCGCCGCAGGCGGCGGGAGCGCAATCTTCTGGCCCAGTTCTTCCAGCGCGAGCTGGCCGTAGAAGTGGTTGACGTCGGCGATGCGCTGGTACATTGCCAGCGCGGCCGGATTCTGCGCCCCGTTGGAGCCCGCCTGCATCGCGCGCGCCAGCCAGTAGGTCCAGGTGGCGTCGTTACGCAGCGCCGGCGGCATCGCGTTGATGGTGGCGGCGACGGTCTTCCAGTCCTGGCGGCGCAGCGCGGTACGGGTCTTCCACTGGACCTGCTCGTTGGTCAGCGGGGCGGCTGCCGCGTTGGTCCAGTAGATGTGCGCATCCGGGTCGAGCACAAGCGAGGCCGCGTGCGCGATGCCGGCCCAGCCGATGGCCTGTTCGATGGGGTCCAGAACGGAGGCGTTCTTTTCGAGCGCGATGCTGGCCAGTTTAACGCTGGTACGCGCCATGCGCGCCACCGCGACCAGGTAGATTGCGCGTTCGGCGCGCGTGTCGCCCACCCCGCGCGCCATGGCCAGCGCGGGAACATCGACCGCCTGCGCCGCACGGGTGTCGGAAGCCCCCAGCAGCAGCGCGGTGCGGCGCGCAGGCCCGGTGGCGTCCATTTCGCCGGCAAGGCGCAGCTGGAACAACAGATCATCGGCGCTGAACTGCCCCGACTGCGCCAGCCCCGCCACCAGCGCGGCGCAGGCGTCGCCGTAGCTCGGCGGGTGCAGCAGCAGCGCGCGCGCATCGGCGGCCACGTTCTCGCCCTTGGCCAGGCGCGACATCAGCGCATAGCACCTCAGCTGCAGGTCGCTGTCTGATTCGAGCAGCGCGAACTGCTGGTCGAAATTGTTCCAGTCGCGCGCGCGGCCAAGCTCGAGCAGCCAGTCCATGCGCAGGCGTTCGGCGATGGCGCTGCGGTTGTGACGCGCGAGGAAAGCCAGCACTTCGGTGGACGCCACGCTGCGCAACTGCGGTTTCAGACGATAATATTCGACATAGGACGCGAGCTCGTGGTTCGGCAGGCGCGATGCGTAGGCCGTAGCCCTGGCGGCGTCACCCTGGCGCGAGGCCTCGCGCAACAGCAAGAAGGTATCGTCGTCGGCGCGCGCGATCGCGGCTCCCTCAGTCGACTGAGCGACAGCAGAAGTCAGGCAGGAAGCGGCAAGCAAGGCGCCGGCGAATAATTTCGGTAGATATGTCAATACTAACTCTCGACGAACTTACAGTGAACACATGACCGGCGAACCAAGAATAACACGCGATGGCAAACCCTTGCCACCCTGCACGACTGTTGAAACAACAAGTTCTGCGCCCGGCGACAAGGCCGCACTGCGCAAGGCGTTGACGGCGGCGCGGCGCGCCATGGATCCGGCGCAAAAGCAGCACTGGGATGCGCAAATCTGCGCCAACGTGCTGGCCTGGTGGGACGTCGACAAGCCGGGGGACATCGGGGTGTACTGGCCGCTGGCCGGGGAGCCGGACCTGCATCCTGCGTATGCCGAACTGGCGCGCGCCGGCGTGCGTTTAGCGCTGCCGGTGGTGCATGAAAAAGATGCGCCGCTGGGGTTTGCGCACTGGACGCCGGGCGAAGAAATGGTGCGCGACCGCATGGGCGTCGCGGTGCCGCTATTGCTGCGGCCGGCCGAACGTCCGCACACGCTGATGATTCCGTGCCTTGGGTTCAACCAGCACGGTTATCGCCTGGGGTACGGGGGCGGCTATTACGACCGCACGCTGGCGCCGCATCCGCGCCCCCTCGCGCTCGGCATTGCCTACGCGCTGGCCGCAGCCTGCTTCGCCGACGACCCGCACGATGTCGCGCTCGACCTGATCATTACCGAACAGGTTTAACGGCTGGCGATGCGCTCCCACAGCGCGGTGGTGGCCGCGGCCTGGTTCATGCTGTAGAAGTGCAGCCCGGGCGCGCCGCCCCTGAGCAGGCGCTCGCACATGTCGCTGACCACATCGAGGCCGAACGCCTTGATCGACGCGCTGTCGTCGCCGAAGCTGGCCAGCTTCAGGCGCACCCAGCGCGGAATCTCGGCGCCGCACATATCCGAAAAACGCATCAGCTGCGTGTAGTTCGTGATCGGCATGATGCCGGCGACGACCGGCACGTCCACGCCCAGCTTGCGCGCCTCGTCCATGAAGGCGAAGTAGGCGTCGGCATTGTAGAAATACTGGGTGATCGCGGCGTTCGCGCCAGCCTTGACCTTGCGCGCGAAGTTCTGCAAATCGTCCTGCGGCGAACGCGCCTGGGGATGCACTTCCGGATAGGCCGCCACTTCGATGTGGAACCAGTCGCCCGTTTCGGCGCGGATGAACTCGACCAGCTCATTGGCATAGCGGAACTCGCCGGCGCCGCCGTAGCCGCTGGGCAAGTCGCCGCGCAGCGCCACCAGGCGGTCGATGCCGTTTTCCTTGAACTGCTGCAGGATCGCGCGGATCGACTCGCGGGTGCCGCCGACGCATGACAGGTGGGGCGCGGCCACGTGGCCGGCCTGTTTAATTTCCAGCACGGTATCGAGCGTGCCCTGCTGGGTGCTGCCGCCGGCGCCGAAGGTCACCGAAAAATACTTCGGGTTCAGCAGCGCGAGCTTGTCGCGCACGACGCGCAGTTTCTCGGCGCCTTCAGCCGTTTTCGGCGGAAAGAATTCGATACTGAAGTTATGCGTTTCCATTGTTTTTGAGGAGTAAGGTGGACAGCGCCCAGGAGATGATGCTGTACAGGATCGCAGCCAGGAAAGCCGACCAGAACCCTCCGACATCGAAACCTTCGATCAGGTGGGACACGCCCCAGAACAACAATGCATTAATGACGAGCAGGAACAAGCCGAGCGACAGGAAGGTCACGGGCAAGGTCAGCAGCACCAGCACCGGGCGCACCAGCGTGTTCACCAGCCCCAGCACGAGGGCGGCGACGAGCGCGGCGCCAACATTGGATACGGTTACTGAACTCATCAGGAAAGGCAGCGCGAACAGAGCTGCAGCATTGATCAACCAGGTCAACAATAGGCGCATGGGAGGTACGGGGCAAGCCCCGGTCGCAGAAAGATTAAGGAACGTCAACTGTACAACATCCCGGCCCCGCGATGGCGAGGCCGGGCGCTACTGCTTAGTAGCGGTAGTGCTCAGGCTTGTAAGGGCCTTCCTTGCTGACGTTGATGTACGCGGCCTGCTCTTCGGTCAGCTCGGTCAGCTGGGCGTTGAGCTTTTTAAGCTGAAGGCGCGCGACCTTCTCGTCGAGGTGCTTCGGCAGCACGTAGACGCCCACCGGGTACTTGTCGGTGTTGGCGTACAGCTCGATCTGGGCGATCGTCTGGTTCGCGAACGACGAGCTCATCACGTACGACGGGTGGCCGGTACCGCAGCCGAGGTTCACCAGGCGGCCTTCGGCCAGCAGGATGATGCGTTTGCCCGATGGGAAGATCACGTGGTCGACCTGTGGCTTGATGTTATCCCACTGATACTTCTTCAGTGCGGCGACATCGATCTCGTTGTCGAAGTGGCCGATGTTGCAGACGATGGCCTGGTCCTTCATGGCCAGCATGTGCTTCTCGGTCAGGATGTGATAGTTGCCGGTGCAGGTGACGAAGATGTCGCCGTGCTCGGCCGCGTAATCCATCGTCACGACGCGGTAGCCTTCCATCGCCGCCTGCAGTGCGCAGATCGGATCGATTTCGGTGACCCAGACCTGGGCCGACAGGGCGCGCATGGCCTGGGCCGAGCCCTTGCCGACGTCACCGTAGCCTGCGATCACGGCAACTTTACCGGCGATCATCACGTCGGTGGCGCGCTTGATGCCGTCGACCAGCGACTCGCGGCAACCGTACAGGTTGTCGAACTTCGACTTGGTGACGGAGTCGTTAACGTTAATAGCCGGGAAAGCCAGCTTGCCGTCCTTGTGCATCTGGTACAGGCGGTGCACGCCGGTGGTGGTCTCTTCGGTCACGCCGAGGATGTGCGGCAGGCGCTTCGAGTACCAGTGCGGATCGACCGCCAGGTGCTGCTTGATCGAGTTGAACAGGCAGATTTCTTCTTCGGAACCTGGATTGTTCAGCACCGAGATATCGGCTTCGGCGCGCGCGCCGAGGTGCAGCAGCAAGGTGGCGTCGCCGCCGTCGTCGAGGATCATGTTCGAGTAGACCGGGCCCGAAGCGTCGGCTGGCCACTCGAAGATGCGGTGGGTGTAGTCCCAGTATTCGTCGAGGGTTTCGCCCTTGACCGCGAACACAGGGGTGCCGGCGGCAGCGATGGCGGCGGCGGCGTGGTCCTGGGTCGAGTAGATGTTGCACGAAGCCCAACGAACCCTGGCGCCAAGCGCTTCCAGCGTCTGGATCAGTACGGCGGTCTGGATGGTCATGTGCAGCGAACCGGTGATGCGTGCGCCCTTGAGCGGCTGGGCGGCGGCGAATTCCTCACGGATTGCCATCAGGCCAGGCATTTCGGTTTCAGCGATTTTGATTTCCTTGTCGCCCCAGGCAGCCAGGGAGATGTCGGCGATGTGGTAGTCCTGCAGATCTTTGAGTACGGCGTTCATCACGCCCTCCTTTCAGTTAGAAAAAAGTAACGTGAGCGCAGTTTGAAGACTCCGAGCCTGGCGAAATAAATTCGTCGCAACGCTCCTCGGAACGGAACAGTGTAGCGGTTTTGGTGGTTCTTCGCCAGCCAAATCACTGCATGACGTTGCCAAACTTCGGGGTCAGACCACCGTTTTCGGAAATATTCCGGAAAATGGTGGTCTGACCCCGATTTGAGAAATAAAAACGGGGCCGAAGCCCCGTGATGTTTTGCTTGCTTAGAGACCCGCTTCGGCCCGCAGCAGCGCGGCCTTGTCGGTGCGCTCCCACGTGAACTCCGGCTCTTCGCGGCCGAAGTGGCCGTAAGCAGCGCTCTTCTGGTAGATCGGACGCAGCAGGTCGAGCATCTGGACGATGCCTTTCGGACGCAGGTCGAAGTGCTCCATCACCAGCGCGGCGATCTTCTCGTCGGAGATCACGCCCGTGCCTTCGGTATACACGGTGATGTTGATCGGACGCGCCACGCCAATCGCGTAGCTGACCTGCACCTGGCACTGGCGCGCCAACCCGGCTGCCACCACGTTCTTGGCCACGTAGCGGGCAGCGTAAGCTGCCGAACGGTCGACCTTCGACGGATCCTTGCCGGAGAAAGCGCCGCCGCCGTGCGGGGCTGCGCCGCCGTAGGTGTCGACGATGATCTTGCGGCCAGTCAGGCCACAGTCCCCCTGCGGTCCGCCGATGACGAAGCGGCCCGTCGGGTTGACCAGGTAGCGGGTGCCAACCAGCCATTCATTCGGCAGCACCTTTTTGATGATTTCTTCGATGACCGCTTCTTCGATCTGCGAGTGCGATACTTCCGGCGCGTGCTGGGTCGACAGGACGACAGTGTCGACCGCGACCGGGCGGCCGTTGACGTAGCGCAGCGTGACCTGCGACTTGGCGTCCGGACGCAGCCACGGCAGGCGGCCGTCCTTGCGCAGCTGCGACTGGCGCTCGACCAGGCGGTGCGCGTAGTGGATCGCGGCCGGCATCAGCTCGGCGGTCTCGTCGCAGGCGTAGCCGAACATCAGGCCCTGGTCGCCGGCGCCCTGGTCGAGGTCGATACCGGCGCCTTCGTCAACGCCCTGGGCGATGTCGGGCGACTGCTTGTCGTAGGCGACCAGCACCGCGCAACCCTTGTAGTCGATGCCGTACTCGGTATTGTCATAGCCGATGCGCTTGATGGTCTCGCGCGCAACTTGAATATAATCTACGTTTGCGTGCGTCGTGATCTCGCCGGCAAGCACGACCAGCCCGGTGTTGCAGAGCGTCTCGGCGGCAACGCGCGCTTTCGGATCCTGCTCGAGGATCGCGTCAAGGATGGCGTCGGAAATCTGGTCCGCGACTTTGTCGGGGTGGCCTTCCGAAACGGATTCGGAAGTGAAGAGGTAGTCGTTAGACATGTAGGAAGCTCCTGATACTGTTGAACATGTCGCAGTACCAATTGTTCCTGCGACGCTTTAGCGACATTTATATTCCGCTTCGCAAGTTGTCTATTAACTCGGCGGATCCAGCTTAAGGTGGTATTTTACGCTGCTTGCGTTTTTTTGGCTGGGCAACCAGCCTTCATTGAACTTCGATCAATATTTTACATGCTTGTCATCCTGTTTCGCCTGCTGTCCGCCCTCCCCCTGTCTGTCCTCCATTCCCTGGGAGCAGCAATGGGCTGGCTCGTCTATTTGCTGTCGCCGTCCTACCGCCGCCGCCTGCGCGGCAATCTTGAACGGGCCGGGTTCGGCAGCTACTTGCGCCAGGCCATTGCCGAGTCGGGCAAGGCGATCGTGGAGCTGCCGTTCGTCTGGTGCGCCAAACCGGAGCGCGTCGCCGCGCACGTCACCGAAGAAAACTATGAGTATGTCGCGTCGGTCCTGGAAAGCGGCCGCGGCATCGTGTTCCTGACGCCCCACCTGGGCTGCTTCGAGGTTACCGCACAGCAAGTCGCGCTGCGCACCAAGCTCACCGTCATGTACCGGCCGCCAAAGCAGGCGGCGCTCAAGCCGCTGATCGAGGGCGCGCGGGCGCGCCGTAACCTGCACCTTGCGCCGGCCAATATGTCCGGCGTGCGCATGCTCGCGAAATGCCTCAAAAATGGCGAGCCGATCGGGGTGCTGCCGGACCAGGTGCCGCAGGAAGGCGAAGGCGTGTGGGCGCCGTTTTTCGGACGTAACGCATACACGATGACCTTGCCGGCCAAGCTGGCGCGGATCGGCAACCCGGAAGTGATCCTGGTCTTCTCCGAGCGCCGTCCGCATGGACGCGGCTATGTCGTGCGTTTCGTGCCGTTTACCGGTTCGCTGGAAGGCAGCACCGCCGACCAGGCCCGCGCAATCAACCATGCGATGGAGCAGCTGATCGCGCTGTCGCCGGCGCAATATTTCTGGAGCTACAACCGCTACAAGCAACCCGACGGCATCGACGCCCCCGATGCGCAGGTGGCTGCATGAGGTTGTTGCTGGGTTTGATGTGGCTGCTTCACTGGTTGCCGCTGTCGCTGCTGGGCCGGCTCGGAAAACTGGTCGGCTCGGTGCTGTTCCTGGGATTGCGCAAGCGCCGCCACATCACGCTGACCAACCTGCGCCTGGCCATGCCGGAGCTTTCCGAGGCTGAACGCGTGGTGCTGGCGCGCCGCCATTTCCAGGCGTATTCGCGCAGTATCTGGGAGCGCGCGATCCTGTGGTGGGCGCCGGAAGCGCGCCTGCGCCGCCTGATCAGGGTCGAGCCGGGCGTGCCGCTGGCCCAGATCCAGTCCGGCCCGACCATCCTGCTGTGCCCGCATTTCGTCTGCCTGGACGTGGCCGGCGTGGCCGTCATGCTCGAAACCAGCCTGTGCTCAATTTATGTGCAGCAGAAGAACCGCGCCTTCGACGACGTGCTGCGCAAGGGACGTTCGCGCTTCCGCCCGGTGAAGCTGTTCTCACGCAAGGAAGGCGTCAAGCCCATCATCCGCGCCATGCGCGAGCACCTGCCCTACTTCATGCTGCCGGACATGGATTTCGGCGAGAAGGATTCGGCCTTCGTCGACTTCTTCGGCACGCCTGCTGCCACGCTGACGGCGCCCGGCCGTATCGCCGCCAGCACCGGCGCCGCAGTGATCCCGGTG
>DASWSX010000226.1:0-3554 GCA_036402435.1 Telluria sp.
CGACCTCGGCCACTTCTTCCTGCAGCCGGACGCAGCGTTCGGCAATCAGGTCGTCGTGGATAACGCGGCAGGGCAGCTGACCGGCGTCACCGAGGTCATGGAGCCGCCGACGGGGGCGCTGGTGCTGGTTGGCATGCTGGCTCTCGGGATCCGGCGCGGACGCGGTTCACGCCGGTTCTGAGCGTCAAAGTCCAGCAACACCCCCGGGCGGCCGGTACGCGGCTCCCGGGGGTGTTCAATGGTTGTAAGGACGATGCACTCGCTAGTTCCTGATACCGGAAACAGTATCACTGTGCCCATTTAATTGATTGGCAGAGAAGCCAGAGCATGATCACCATAGGGCCAATGCAACGGATCTTGCCTGAATCCGCCCGCAGGCGCATACCGCCATAAAAAATACGTACAGATAAGGAGATTTATGCTTTACCGCGTGCATCCACAGCTTCGCAGGATCCGCCCGATTGCCCTGGCGGCGATGCTACTGGCGGCCGGCGCCTTAGGGGGCTGCGCCTTGCAACCGGATGCTGTCCCTTCCTCAGCATTGCTGCAGCCGGTATCCGACGAAGTGTTTGCCAATCCCCTGGTGCGCCAGCGCGCCGATCCGCACGTCTCGCTGCACAGCGACGGGTATTACTATTACACGGCCACGGCGCCGGAGTATGACCGCATCGAAGTGCGCCGTGCCCGCAGCTTGAACGGCTTGGGAATGGCGGACCCGCGGGTGGTCTGGCGCAAGCACGCGTCGGGCCCGATGGGCGCCCACATCTGGGCGCCTGAAATGCACCATATCGATGGCAAGTGGTACATCTATTTCTCTGCGGGCCGCGCTGAGGCGCCTTGGGAAATCCGGCTGTACGTCCTGGAAAACAGCGCCGCCAATCCGCTGGAGGGGCAGTGGGTAGAGCGTGGACAGCTGAAAACCGGGTGGGACAGCTTTACGCTGGACGCGACGACCTTTGTCGTGAAAGGCCAGCGCTACCTGTCGTGGACGCAGGTTGCCGCCGGCGACAAGAAAGGGACCAATATATACCTGGCCAAAATGGATACGCCATGGTCGATCGCCCAGCCGGCCGTGCTGGTGTCGAAGCCGGAGTATGCGTGGGAAAAGCTTGGGCATGACGTCAATGAGGGGCCGGCGGCGCTGGTGCGCCGTGGCCGCGTGTTCCTCGCGTATTCGGCTTCGGCCACGGACGCGAACTACTGCCTGGGCATGCTGACCGCAGATGAAAACGCGGACTTGCTGAATCCCGCATCGTGGCGCAAATCCCCGCAGCCGGTGCTGCGCAGCAGCGAAGCGAACGGCCAGTATGGCCCGGGCCACAACTCATTTACCACCACGCCCGACGGCAAAGCCGATGTACTGGTGTACCACGCGCGCAATTACCGCGAGCTGGCGGGCGACCCGCTGAAAAATGCCGACCGCCACACGCGCGCGCAAGTGATCAACTGGCACGGCGACGGCACGCCGGACTTTGGCGCTCCCGTGGCCGATGCGGCGCGGCCTGCCGCCGGCAACGTGGCGAACAAGCCTTTGTTCCGCGACCCCGGCATGGATGGCGCGGCGGATCCGGTGCTGGTGTGGAATGCGCAGCGCGGACGCTGGTGGATGTATTACACCAACCGCCGCGCGCGTCTCAAGGACCCGGCGCCCATCGCCTGGGTGCATGGCACGCGTATCGGCATCGCGGAATCGGCCGACGGCGGCGCGTCCTGGTCGTACGTCGGAGAAGCGGACATTGAACTGCCGCCGGCGATGGGCGGCAAGGACGCGACGCATTGGGCGCCCGATATCGTGCGTGGGGATGGCGGTGTCTATCACATGTACTTGACGGTGGTGCCAGGCATCTACAGAGACTGGGGGCATCCACGGCATATCGTGCACCTGACCAGCACGGACATGCGCAACTGGCGCAAGCCGGAAGAGATCAAGCTCGGTTCGCAGAACGTCATCGACGCCAACGTGGCCAGGTTGCCGGGCGGCGGCTGGCGCATGTGGTACAACAACGAGGCGGATAAGAAGGCCATCTGGTACGCGGACAGCCCGGACCTGAAATCCTGGACCGACAAGGGCCGCGCCGTGACCGACCAGGCGGGGGAAGGGCCGAAAATATTCGAGTGGAGGGGTTCCTGGTGGATGCTGACGGACGTGTGGGACGGCCTGGGCGTGTACCGCTCCGACGATCTGCTGTCGTGGAAGCGGCAGGAAGGCAATCTGCTACAGGATGGCGGTTCCGGCATGGACGACCAGGTGAAGGGCGGCCATGCCGACGTCGTGGTCAGCGGCGACAGGGCTTACCTGTTCTACTTCACGCACCCAGACCGGCGGGGAGCGGACAAGGAGAAGGATGGGCCGGAGCAGCGGCGCAGTTCGATCCAGGTGACCGAGCTGTTCGAGGAGGAGGGCAAGTTGAAGGTTGAGCGGGATCGGCCTGTGAAAATCGCTTTGCTGCCGGCGGGTTGAGCTGACACATCACCCTGTACTTTATTTTTTGGGAATTCACTTTGCTTAGGAGCTCTATGAAGTTACCGACGTTGCGGACCACTGTTATGGCGTTCTCCCTGGCCGCGGCCAGCGGCGGCCACGCGGCCCAGCCGATTTCGGCGCGCTTTTCCGCGGATCCGTCACCGCATTATTTCCAGACCGGCAGCGAAGGCCGCTTTTATGTCTATGCCACGGACGACGCGTCCAATTCGGGAAAATACTGGGATTCCACCAGTTGGCGCCTGTACACCTCGAAGGACCTGAAATCCTGGTCCGATGTCGGGATTCCGCTGTCGGTGACGGTATTCAAATGGGCGCGCCCCGACGCCAAGGCCTGGGCGCCGGAAGCCGCCTACCGCAATGGCAAATATTACTTTTATGCGCCGGTCGGCGGCGACAAGATCGGCGTGGCAGTGTCGAACCGGCCCGATGGCGGCTTCGTGGACGCGCGCAGCGATGCGCTGGTCGATAAGGCGCGCGATGCCAATGCCGGCGATGAACCGATCGACCCGGCCGTGTTTGTCGACAAGGATGGCCAGGCCTACATGTATTTCGGCACCCGGGTGCCCAAAGTAGTCAAGCTGGCGCCCGATATGGTGCACCTGGCCGGCGCCATCCAGGACGTTGTGGTCCAGGGCTGGCCGGCGTCCGGCCCGAAGAAGGGCTATGGCGAGGCGCCATTCCTGCATGAACACAACGGGGTGTACTACTTCACGTTTTCCACGGGCTGGCCGGGCCAGATCGTGTATGCCACCGGCGATTCGCCCCTGGGACCCTTCACCTACCGCGGCGTGGTGATCGACTATCTGAAGATTTCCACCAACCACCAGGCGATCATTGAGCACAACGGCAAAACGTATGTGTTCTACCACGATCAGTTGCTGCCCGGCGGTGGCAGCATGCGCCGATCCATTACCTACACACCGCTGAAATACGGCCCCGGCGGCACCATCGAGCAGGTGCGGTTGGAGCCGGCGCAAGTCGGGGCACCGGGCCAGTAAGCGGAGCACAAGCGGTCACTTTGGCGGCCGCTTTGTTGCTTTTAGGTGTTATCGATCTCAATTGCATAGTT
>DASWSX010000227.1:0-3162 GCA_036402435.1 Telluria sp.
TGGCTCAAGGCCTTGTAGGCAGCACGTATGACTTCCTGCGGCGCGCCACGCGCCACTTTCAGGTTGTCATAGTGAGTATGTATCTTTCCCATCTCTCAATCATATTACAAACGGTGGCTGCGGTCGCCATGCAGCAATTGCTGGGGCAACCCGATGCCATGGCCGATGACGAGTACTTTGAACAATTCTCCCATTTCGGCCGGAGAAAGCAATTTCTGCAGTGCGCTGGCCAGCGGCAGATAGCGCAGCGCGTCGGCCGGGTCATGGCGCAGCAGCAGGTCGCCAATGCCGGCGCCGATCAGGAAGCCGGCCTGGCTGGTATACGCCAGCACGTCGGCACCGGCATCCTGCGCCGCCAGCGCCATCGCGGTGAAATCGACGTGGGCCGTGATGTCCTGCAGGCCGGGCAGGTAGAACGGTTCCGCGTGGGCGTGGTGGCGGTAGTGGCACATCAGGGTGCCGGTGGCACGGTCGCCCAGGTAGTATTCACGCGCCGGGAAGCCGTAATCGAACAGGAAGGCGGCGCCCTTGCCCTTGGCCAGCATGGCCGCCAGCGTGGCCATGAAACCGCAGCCGGCGCCATGCACTTCGGTCACATAGCCTACCGGCAGCGCTTCGGCGTCGGGGACCTGGCGCGCGATCTGCGCGGCAAGCGCCGCATCTGCCGCCACCGGGCGCCAGGCAAAGCGCGCCCCGCCCGCTTCGTCGGCCTCGGCGGCCACGTGCAGCGCTTGCCAGCCATCCTCGGCCAGGGTGACGACGTCGACCGGCATCGCATCCAGCACTTCATTGCCGAACACGGCGCCTTCAAAGGATTCCGGCAGCGCATCGAGCCAGCGCACCTGCGGGAAGTCGCGCAGCATCTCTTGCTGGCGCGCGCGCAGTTCGCCGGACAGTTCGACGATGGCGTAGCTTTCGAGCGCCACGCCGGCGGCGACCAGCTCGGTCAGGATGTCGCGCGCCAGCTTGCCGGTGCCGGCGCCGAATTCGAGGATGTGCGGCGCGCTTTGGTCCATAATAGCGGCTGCGACGTGCGCCAGGGCTTGCCCGAACAGGACGCTCAGCTCAGGTGCCGTTGTAAAATCGCCATCCTTGCCCAGCTTGGCGGCGCCGCCGCTGTAATAGCCCAGGCCGGGCGCGTACAGCGCCAGCTCCATGAAGCGTGAGAACGGGATGGTGCCACCTTGCCGCGCGATCTCGTCGGCAATCAGGCGCTGCAAGGCTTGGGACGCGGCCAGCGCGTCGGGGGAAGGTGCTGGTAAAGACATGCCGGCATTGTAGCGGTTCAGCGCCGCCCGGCGCCATTTTGCTCATTCTTGACTATGACTTTGACATTACCGACGCCCGAGCCGACGCCGCGCGTAGCCCTGGTGACCGGCGCCGGCCGCCGCCTGGGGCGCGCCATCGCGCTCGGCCTGGCACGCGCCGGCTGGGACATCGCGGTGCATTACCGCCATTCCCACGACGAAGCGCGCGACGTGGCGCGCGAAATCGCCGCCCTGGGCCGCCGTGCCGTCACCCTGCAATGCGAGCTTGCCGATGAAGCCGCGGTGCGCGGCCTGCTGCCGCAAGCGGTAGCGGCGCTGGAACGCATCGACTGCGTGGTGAACAATGCTTCCCTGTTCGACTACGACAGCGATTTCGATTTCAACCTGGCCCGCCTCGACGCCCATATGCACTGCAACGTGGCGGCCCCGGTCCTGCTGGCGCGCGCCCTGTACGACGCCACGCCGGAAGGCGGCGAGGCGGTGGTCGTCAACCTGCTGGACCAGAAGCTTTATAATCTCAACCCTGATTTCCTGTCCTATACCCTGTCCAAGGCGGCGCTGCAGGCAGCCAATACGATGCTGGCGCAGTCGCTGGCGCCGAAAGTCCGGGTGGTGGGCGTGGCGCCCGGCATCACCATGGTGTCCGGCGACCAGAGCGAGGAAGGCTTTGCCAAGGCGCATACCCGGACGCCGCTGGGCCGCTCCAGCACTCCCGAGGATATTGCCGCCGCCGTGGTCTACGCGGCGGGCGCGCGCGCAATGACCGGCACCACCCTGCTGGTCGATGGCGGCCAGCACCTGCAGCCGTCGCCGCGCGACGTGATGTTCCTGGCCAAATGAAGAATTTTCACTTTTAAGGTTTCCGCACCATGCTGTCCGCCCTGATTCACCCGCAACTGCAAGACTGCCGCCGGCTGTTCCTGCGCAACTACGAAGTGCTGATCAATATCGGCGTGCACGATTTCGAGAAAAAGGGCGAACAGCGCGTCCTGATCAACGTCGACCTGTACATCCCGCTCGCGGTGTCGACGCCCAAGTCCGACGAACTGCACGAAGTGGTGGACTACGACTTCATGCGCGAGACCATTGCGCGCCGCATGGCCGAAGGCCACGTGCACCTGCAGGAAACCCTGGTGGACGACGTGGTGCGAGCCATGCTGGCCCACCCGAGCGTGCGCGCCGCGCGCGTGTCGACCATGAAGCCTGACGTGTATCCGGATTGCGAAGGCGTGGGCGTGGAAGTATTCAAGATCAAGGAAGAAGCATGAACGCCGTCGTCGATACCAAGGCCTCCGACAAGGAAGCCTACGAAAACAACAAGCTGCACAAGCGCCTGTGCCGCCTGGTGGGCCAGGCCATCGGCGACTTCAACATGATCGAGGATGGCGACAAAGTGATGGTCTGCCTGTCGGGCGGCAAGGATTCCTACGCCTTGCTGGACATCCTGATGACGCTGCGCGAACGCGCTCCAATCAACTTCGAGATCGTGGCCGTCAACCTGGACCAGAAGCAGCCGAACTTCCCGGCCGACGTGCTGCCGGCCTACCTGGAAAAGCTGGGCGTGCCTTTCCATATCGAGAACCAGGACACTTACTCCATCGTCAAGCGCCTGATCCCGGAAGGCAAAACTACCTGCTCGCTGTGTTCGCGCCTGCGCCGCGGCATCCTGTACCGCGTGGCCGATGAACTGGGCTGCAACAAGATCGCCCTCGGCCACCACCGCGACGACATCCTTGAGACCTTCTTCCTCAATATGTTCTTCGGCGGGAAGATCAAGGGCATGCCGGCCAAGCTGGTGTCGGACGACGGCAAGCATATGGTGATCCGTCCGCTGGCCTATGTGAAGGAAGAAGACACCGAACGCTACGCGGCCGTGAAGAACTTCCCCATCATC
>DASWSX010000228.1:0-14463 GCA_036402435.1 Telluria sp.
CCAACGCGTACCGGCGCGATCCGGCGTGCGGGCTGCGTCCGGTCCGCGCACAGGTCAACGACAACCGCCGGCGCCGCGCGCATGCCGGCTGCCACCACGAATGCGCCGCCTGCCACCTGCTGCAAGGCGACGCCGGGCCGCGATGGCACATCGAAGGTCGCGCCGGGCATCGCCGGCTGGAACACGTCGGCAGCAGATACGGCAGCGTCGGCGGTTGCAGCCAGCTGGCGGGCGTGAGTTGCCATCACCACTGCGCCGGTAAGTGCCGCGACCACGCCTGCACACACCATCCATTGAGCTGGCGTTGGGCGCCAGCCAGCCGCACCTCGTGCCGCCGCGAAGTTGTGCTTGCGGCGCCATCCGGCGCGCCGCAGCGCCACCCTTCGCATCGCCTGACCCAGCCAGCCATTCATCGCATTGCGCCCCTGTATGCAAGCCGTGGACCGGCCTGAACACGCTTAGCGGGGGGCGATGGAAACGCTATCCCAGCCGTATCGTTTCATCACGCTTTTTGCGCAGGTCGGGCCGCCAAATCTGCGGCTTGTCGCAATCCGCTGGAGTCAAAGCGCGCCCGTAGCTGCAGTGAGTCCATCGAAACCAACATTGAAAGGAACCTCATCATGAACATCCTCAAGAACATGGAAGCAGTCTTCCTCGTCTCGCTGGCCATCGCCGGCCCAGCCAGCGTCGTGCTCGACGCGCTTCCCGAAGCGAACGCCCGCCGCGTCCCCGAGGCAACCGTCGCCGCGGCGCAGCAAGCGATGCCGGTCGTCGTGGTCAGCGCGCGCCGCATGACGGACGCCGAGAAGCGCCAGTCCCTTGCCGACGAAGCCCGCGCCGGTCAACTGCAGGTCGCGTCGCGGAGCAGTTTTTGACGCCCGATACCGTCCGCGTGCTCGACAGTAAGACGAGAACGGGCACGCGACGGCATCCCCTCCTACAAGACTTGTAACAATCACAGACAAACACGCCCCGTAATTGTTTCATTTGTAAGTTGTTGAATCGTGTGCACTATTTCTCCAGAGACGTTTGCTATATTCGACTCACGCTTTCTCACGGAGGATCATAAAAATGAAACGCACACTTACTCTCGCTACACTGATCGCACTCGGTACTGCCGCCTATATGCCGCTGTCGGCTGTCGCGCAGTCGAACTACACGGTCGTCATCGGATCGGCCCCGCCTGCCCCACGCTTTGAAAGCGTTCCAGCGCCCCGCGCCGGCTACGTCTGGGCGCCCGGCTTCTGGAACTGGAACGGCAATCGCCACGAATGGGTTGCGGGTCATTGGGAACGTGCACGCGACGGCTACGCATGGCGTCCGGCCGAATGGCAACGCAACGACCGCGGTTATGGCCTGCAGCAAGGCGGCTGGGTCACCGTCAGCGACCGTGACAGCCGCGGCTACCGCGTCGCGCCACCGCCCCCACGCTATGAGCGCATCCCAGCCGCACGCCGAGGCTACATATGGGAACCGGGCCATTGGGAATGGCGCCGTGGCCGCTATGAATGGATCAGGGGCGGCTGGATCACCGCACGTGCCGGCTACGTCTACCGTCCGCACGAATGGCGTGAGCGCGATGGCCGCTGGTATCTGGAGCAGCCGCGCTGGAGCCGCGGCGGCCGCGACCGCGACCGTGACGGCGTGCCGGACCGCCTGGAGCGTGGCGACCGCTTCGACCGTGACAATGACGGCGTCGACGACCGCTATGACCGCGACATCGATAACGATGGCGTGAACAACCGCCGCGATGCCGACCGCGATGGCGATGGCGTCCGCAACGACCAGGACCGTCGTCCTGACAATGAGCGCCGCTATTAATAACTAGCCGGCAATCGACCAAAAGCCACCCCGGGAAACCGCGGTGGCTTTTTCATTTGCAGCCCCGTCAGTGGTAGCCCTCCTCCGCCTTCACCGGCCCCCTGAACAGCCAAAATACCAGCACTGTGTATCCCAGAATGACCGGCAGTAAGACCGATGCGCCGATCAGATAGAACATCTGCGACGACGGATGCGCCGCCGCATCCCACACCGTCATCGTCGGCGGTACCAGGTAAGGCACGTTCGACACGACCAGTCCGCCGAACGCGAGCAGGAAAATGGCGATGGCCGATCCGAACGGCAGCATCGGGCGTCCCTTGCGGATTCCATACCAGCACAGCCACGAAAACAGCGCAGTCGCCACCGGCACCTGGGCCAGGAAGAAAATGTTCGGCGTGGTGAACCAGCGCTCGGCAATGCGCCCGATATGCAGCGGCGTCCAAATGCTGACGACAACGATAAAGCTGAGCAGGCCCAGCAACAATGGCGCGGCCATCCGGCGCGCGTGGCGCTCGACATCGCCCACCGTCTTGAACAGCAGCCAGGTCGCGCCCAGCAGTGCATAGCCGGCGACCAGCCCCAGCCCGCACATGACCGAAAACGGCGTCAGCCAGTCGAGCGGACCGCCGGCAAACTGTCCGTCGACCACCTTGATTTCCTGCAGTACGCCGCCCAGGATCAGTCCCTGCGCGAAAGCGGCCAGCGTCGAGCCGCCGGCGAACGCGGCGTCCCACTTGCGGTGATGAGGTTTGGCAACCCAGCGGAACTCGAAGGCGACGCCGCGGAAAATCAGCGCCAGCAGCAGCACCAGAACGGGCAGGTACATCGCCGGCAGGATCACCGCGAAGGCTTTCGGGAAGCCCGCCCACAGCGTTACGCCGCCCAGCACAAGCCAGGTTTCATTGCCATCCCAAAACGGCGCGACCGAATTCATCACCTGGTCGCGCTCGGCTTCTTCGCTGAAGAACGGAAACAGTATGCCGATTCCCAGGTCGAATCCGTCCAGCACGATGTACATCGCGACGCCCACGCCGAGCACCAGCGCGAGGATTACCGGCAAGGTATAGGCAAGCTGGTTCATACCGGCTCCTGCTGGGTCTGGGTTGGACGGCCACCGGCCAGTGGACGGCTGGGCAGCGTTTCCGGCCCGGGCAAGCTCGGTTGCGGCCCTTTTTCGATCATCTTGTTGATGTACCAGATGCCGATCGAGAAGACGACCCCGTAGACAAGCACGAACAGCACCAGCGACGTCATCACTGCGGCGGCGGCGACTGGCGACACCGCGTCGGCCGTTCGCAGCACGCCGGTCGCGATCCAGGGCTGGCGGCCAATTTCGGTCACCATCCAGCCGGCCAGCAATGCGATGAAGCCAACCGGCCACATGCGCGCAAGCGGCTTCATGAACCAGGTAGCGGTATCGAGGCGCTTGCGCCACCACAGGAAGACGCCGGTGACCCCGATCAGGATCATCAGCACGCCGAGCCCGACCATGATGCGGAAACTGAAGAACACCGGCCACACCGGCGGCCGGTCTGCGCGCGGGAAGTCGGACAGGCCCTTGAACGTGCCTTCCATACTGTGGGTGACGATCAGGCTGGCCAGCCCGGGTATCGAGACCTCGGCAATGTTGCGTTCATTTTCGGCGTCCGGCCAGGCGAACAGCACCAGCGGGGCCGGTTTCGAGCCGTCCCAGTGCGCCTCGATGGCGGCGATCTTGGCCGGCTGGTACTTCAGCGTATTGAGTCCGTGCAGGTCACCGACGAATGCCTGCAGCGGCGCCATGACGGCGAGCATGCCCAGTCCCATGTGCAGCATCGTTTTGGCTTCGGTGCGGAACCTCCCGCCCAGCATATAGCGCGCCCCGGTCGCCGCGATGACCAGCGATGTCGTCAGGTAGGTGGCGATCATCATGTGGGTGAAGCGGTACGGGAAGCTCGGGTTGAAGATGATCTCGAACCAGCTGACCGGGATGGTGATGCCATTTTCCATCGCGAAGCCGGCAGGGGTATGCATCCAGCTATTCGCCGACAGGATCCAGAATCCGGACAGCGCCGTGCCGAGCGCCACAAACACCGACGCCAGCGTGTGCAGCCAGGGCGGGAAACGGTTCCAGCCGAACAGCATGATGCCGAGGAAACTTGCCTCAAGGAAGAACGCGGTCAGCACCTCGTAGCTGAACAGCGGCCCGAGCACGTTGCCGAATATCTGGGCGAAGCGGCTCCAGTTGGTGCCGAGCTGGTATTCGAGCACGATACCCGAGACCACGCCCATGGCGAACGAGACGGCGAAGATCTTGGTCCAGAACCGCGCCAGCGTGTGGTAATGCGGCTTCTTGGTGCGCATCCACAAGATTTCGAGGGTGGCGATATAGGCCGACAGGCCGATGGTGAACGAGGGGAAGATAATGTGGAACGCGATCGTGAACCCGAACTGGATCCTGGAAAGCATCAAGGCATCGAATCCAGCGATTGTTTCCATTCATCACTCCGGCAAGTTCACTCTTGGCGACCGCAGCCTGCGTATTGATCAGATCGCGCTCGGTCCGGTAAAGTTCGACTTATTGAACGGCGGGCCCAACTGGCTCAGTGTTGCAAAGAAGACCACGCATGTCAACCGTCAAGAAAACGGTTATGCTGCCGGCATGACCGAGTTTTCCCAGCTGCACCAGGCCGCCTATAAAGCCGAACGAAGCGCCAGCCGCAAGCTTGCCGCCGCGACCGGAATTACCGAAGAGGAAGCCCTGCTGCGGACGCTGACCGCGGCCGCCGGCGTGGCCGGCCTGCCCATCCTCCTGGCCGACCGCCTCGCACTGCTGCAGGCGGACGCCGCGCGAATCCAGGCACGCGCAGAGCGCAACGCCGCGCTGGCGGTGCGCCGCAATGCGCGCCACGACGGTCCGCAAGCCGCCTGGCGGGCATGGTTCGACGGCTCGGCCCACCCGAACCCGGGGCGCTGCGGCATCGGCGGTTTGCTGCGCGGTCCCGATGGCGCGACGGTCGAAATCTCGCGCGCGGCGGGCCACGGCAACAGCAGCGAAGCCGAATACCGCGCGCTGATCGCGGTGCTCGAAGCGGCCGTCGCAGGCGGCGCCCACGACCTGGTTATCTATGGCGACAGCCGCGTGGTGATCGATGACATGAACGGCCCCGCGCTCTACGCGGCAGTATCGCTGGCCCGGTACCGCACGGCGGCGCACGCGCTTCTCGCGCAGCTGCAAGGCGTGACGCTGCGCTGGATCCCGCGTCACAAGAACACGGCCGCGGACGCCCTGTCGCAGCGCGCATCGGCACTCCCGGAATAGCACAGGCCGATGGCCGCCGGGGCCGATCGTGCGTTACTATACTGCTACGTTTTCAATGGCCCGCGATGGGCTGACCGTCCATGACCAGCAGCCCCGCAAGCCCTCCTCCCCGTCCCGGCAACCTCAATTTCGTCCTCGTCTGTATCTTCATCGACATGCTCGGCATCGGCCTGATCGTGCCGGTGATGCCGCTGCTGGTCGGCGAATTCGTAGCCGCGCGCGACGAGCAGGCGATGTGGTTCGGCGTGCTGACGATGGTGTTCGGGCTGATGCAGTTCATCTTCATGCCGGCCCTCGGTGCGCTGAGCGACCGGGTCGGGCGGCGCCCGGTGCTGATGTATTCGATGGCGGGCATGTGCATCAATTTCCTGATTACCGCCTGGGCGCCCAACCTGGCCTGGCTGTTTATCGCGCGCGTGATCGGAGGGATGTCATCGGCCAGCATGTCGGTCGCGTCCGCGTATGCATCTGATATTTCGACCCACGAGAACCGCGCGAAAAGCTTCGGCAAGATTGGCGCGGCTTTCGGCCTCGGCTTCATCTGCGGCCCGATGCTCGGCGGCGTGCTGGGCGACGTCAGCCTGCACCTGCCTTTCTACGTCGCGGCGGCGCTGTCGGCTGCCAACCTGGCTTACGGCTATCTGGCCGTGCCCGAATCTCTGCCTGCGTCGGAGCGCTCGCCTTTTTCGATGGCGAGGCTCAATCCATTCTCGTCGATCCTGAAGCTGTTCCGGCGCCATGACATCCGCGGGCTTGTCTACGTCTACACGCTGATGGTATTTGCGCAGATGGCGCTGCAGTCGACCTGGGTGCTGTACACGACCTTCCGCTTCGACTGGACGCCGCGCGAGAACGGCATCGCGCTGTTCTGCGTCGGGCTGGCGGCAGCCGTGGTGCAGGCCGGGCTGCTGGGCATGCTGATCCGGCGTTTCGGTGAAGTGCGCCTGGCTTTGATCGGGCTGGCGTCCGGCGGAATCACCTACGTGCTGTACGGGCTCGCCACGCAAGGCTGGATGATGTATGTGTTCATCCTGACCAACCTGCTGGCGTTTGCCGCCGGCCCCGCGCTGCAGGGGATTATCTCGAAGGCGTCGCCAGCTAATGAACAGGGTGAGCTGATGGGATCACTGCAGTCAATTACCAGCGTCGGCATCATCATCATGCCGGTGGCGGGAACGGTGATCCTTGGCCTGACCAGCAGTCTGCCTCAGCAGGACTGGCGCGTGGGAACCACGTTCTTTGCGTGTGCGCTGTTGCAAGCAGTCGCCATCACCCTTGCCGTGCGTTATTTCAAGGGCCACCGGGTTAAGGGCTAGCGCAGCCCTCAATAAATTCCTGCACGCAGATCAAAACTTCATTTCCATCGTCGCCCGCAAAAATAGGTCGGACGGATAAACAGAGCGCGAACGGTTTGAACCGAAGCGGTCGGTATAGGTCGTATCGCTGATAGAGTCCTGCCCCAGAATGTTCGACGCCGCCAGGCGCAGCTGGTACTTCTGATCGAATTTCCACAGTGCGTACATTTCCAGTTCGCGCCGCACGCTGCTGTAGCTCGAGAGCGTTTCGGAGATCCGTACCGGACCGCCACTCTTGAACGCAAAGCTCGCACCAGTGGTTAGCTTGCCCGCCTTGTAGTCCGCGCCCAGCGTCGCCGAGAACGGCGTCTGCGAATCAAGACGGTTGTTCGGGCCTGGCACAGCATCGACCGAAGACCAGTTGCGGCTGATACTGGCGCGCAGATCCAGCGGCACTGCCGTCTTCATGATCGCCTCCAGCGGGAATTTCGCCTCCAGCTCGATGCCGCGCGTTTGCGCGTTTCCATCGTTGACCGGCAGCGAGACCCAGCGGCCGTCGGTATCGACGATCAGCCCGCGCCGCGTATAGCCTTCGATCTTGCGCATCGAGACAGTGGCCGACAACAGCGCACCCTCCGCCCAGTAGTATTCATACCCTGCGTCCACGCCGAGTGCGAGCTCCGGCTTAAGGTTCGGATTGCCCTGGAAATCCGGTTCAGTCACGCTGTTGTTCAATGCCGTGAAGCGGCGCGGCACAAGGCTTGACGTCTGCGGCGCCTTGTAGGTGCGCGTGACGGACAGGCGCAGCTGGTCGCCCTTGGTGCCCGGCAGCTTGTACAGGGTGTGGAACAGCGGGCTCAATACGCTGGTGCGCGAGGTCGTGGTTGGGAACGTGTTCCCCGAGCTGGTGGTGCGGATGCCTTCCCAGCGCGCGCCGAGATAGACCGACCAGCGCGGCGTGACGTTCCACTCGTCCTGGCCGTAGACCGCGAAGCGCGCGATTTTCGCTGCGTAGTCTTCGTCGGAGTTGATCGGGAACGCGGAAGGCAGGCCGGTCTCGCGCCGCATTTTGCCATCGTCACGGTCCGAGTAGCCGCCGTCCCAGCCCATCGCGAGCGAGTGGCCGTCGCCGAGCGGCGTCGAATATTTGCCGGTGGTGGTGTAGCCGGTTTCCTCGGCATCGGTAATGCTGACGCTGTTAAGCGCCGTTTCGCCCGCAGGGTTGAAGGCGAGCCTGCGCGTATCGGTCTCGTTCACCGTGTACGACGCGCCGAACTTGATGTCCAGGCGCGCGCCCTCGCCCAGCTTGCGCACCCAGTTCAGGTCCGAACGGTAGTAATCGTTATCCGAGGCCATGATCGAATCGCTGTCAGGGAACGGCACATCTGGTCCTTCGGAGACCTGCGTGCGGCGCTCGGACGGCATGCGGAAACGGTGCGTGTTGGCAAACGCGCTCCAAGTCAGCGTGTCGCCGCTGTCGAAGGTCCAGTGCAGCCGCGGGCCAAAATTCACGCCGCGGGTCTCTGGATCATTTCGGCTGGTACTGTCGCGCAGCGCGATCCGGCGGCCGGCGGGGTCGAAGTTCTCTTCCACCGACCGGGTGAGCTGGTCGCCCCTGGACTGGAACGCGTTCAGCGACATGCTGTACGACATGTTCCCGGCCTTATCCGACAGCTGGAGGTTGGCGAACGGGCTGACGTTATTGCGGGACACGCCAGTGCCGGCCTTCAGCTCGCGCGATGCCTTGCTCACGACCTTCTTCAACACGATGTTGACCGTCCCCGCGATCGACTGCGTTGAAAACTCGGCGCTGGCAGCGCGCATCACCTCGATACGTTCAATCGAATCGGGCGCCAGCGACTCCAGCGAAAAGCCCGACGGCGGCCGCTCCCCATTGACGAGGAACTGGGTATAGCCGTTGCCCAGCCCGCGCATGCGAACCGCGCCGCCGCTGACCGTCACCCCCGGCAGGCGCTTGAGGACGTCGAGCACATTGGTGTCGCCGTACTTCACGATCTCGGCGTTATTGACCACGATCTTGCTGGCGGTGTCGTCGCGCCGCGGGTTGTAGGCGTCGGCGCTGCCGCGCACTTCCACCTGCTGAATCTTCTCTTCCGTCTTCTTGGCCCGTTCAGCTGGGGCAGGAGCCGGGACAGGCGGCGTCTCCTGCCCATTGGCGCCGGCGGCGGCCAACGCGGCGGCGATTAGAGTCAGTCGTAGGGGGGCGCGGCGCAAGGCGAAAGGCATGCTAATCAGTGTAATAAAATGGTAGACAGTATTGTCTACCATAAATCAGCTTTTTCATTGCCTCAACAGAAATATTTTTTGGGGAGCAAGACAATAGCCATTATGTGCAACTAAAGGCATAATTCGGAATCTTCTCGATTACAGGCTCCTATCGTGTCCCGCATCAAAGTCCTGCCGCAGTACCTCCTTCCTAAACAGGCATTGACCACCTTTGCCGGCCGCGTTGCGGGCGCCAAGGGCGGCGGGATGACCACGGGCCTGATCCGCTGGTTCGTCGGCAAGTACGGCGTGAACATGGACGAAGCGGTCAACCCGGACATCGAGAGCTACACCAGCTTCAACGAATTCTTCACGCGCCCGCTGCGCGACGGCGTGCGTCCGCTGGCCGATGCCGACTTCATTTGCCCCGTCGATGGCGCGATCAGCCAGGTCGGCGAGATCGACGACCACCAGATCTTCCAGGCCAAGGGCCACAAGTTCACCACCATGCAGCTGGTCGGCGGCGATGCCACGCTCGCTTCGCACTTCCAGCATGGCAGCTTCGCCAACCTGTATCTGAGCCCGAAGGACTACCACCGCCTGCACATGCCGTGCGACGGCCGCCTGACGCGCATGATCTATGTGCCGGGCGCGCTGTTCTCGGTCAATCCGACCACCGCCCGCGGCATTCCTGGCCTGTTCGCCCGCAACGAGCGCGTGGTGTGCGTGTTCGAATCGCCCGAGCATGGGCCGTTCGTGATGGTGCTGGTCGGCGCCACCATCGTCGGCAGCATGGCCACGGTATGGCATGGCGTGGTCAACCCCAAGCGGACCGGCAAGGTGTCGGAATGGACGTATGACGGCCAGCAGGTCGTGCTGAAGAAAGGCGAAGAGATGGGCCGGTTCCTTCTTGGATCGACCATCGTGATGCTGTTTAAGCCCGATACCATCAAATTCAATCCCGACTGGGGGCCTGAACGCAGCATCCGTCTCGGGGAAATGATGGGCAACCGGCCAAAGTAAAATCGTCTGACGCGTAGGGCGGATAAGCGCAGCGCATCCGCCGATTTGGCGTCAACGCGGCGGATGCGCTTGCGCTTATCCGCCCTACGTTTCCTACGCCATCCCCCGCTTTTGCGCCTCTTCGCAGCACATCTCTTCCATCATATCGAGGAACGCGCGCGTCTTGGCCGGCATCAGCCGGCGTCCAGGGAATACCGCCCACCCGGTCGCAATCGGCAGGTCCCAGTCGGGCAGCACCCGCACCAGCTCTCCCCTCTCCACATACTGTCCGGCGAACAGGTCCGAACTGGCCGCGATGCCCGCGCCCGCGAAGGCCATGCGCGCCAGCAGGTCGGGCGAATTGGCCGTCATCCGCGCGCGCAGCGCACGTTCCCACTTCGCCTTCCCCTTGGTGAGCTCCCACGACTTCGCGCCGCCCTGCCGGCTCAGGAGGCACAGCAGGTCATGCTGCTCAAGCTCGTCGGGATGCGCCGGCATGCCGCGGGCCGCGATGTATGACGGCGCCGCATACAGGCCCATGCGTTCGAGGACCACGCGGCGCGCGTTGAGCGTCGAGTCTTCCGGCAAGTCGCCCATGCGGATCGCGATGTCGAAATTCTCGGATACCAGGTCGACCCGGCGCGGCGACAGGTCAAGCTCCAGGGTCACACCCGGATAGCGTTCCATATATTGGGTCATCACGGTGGTCAGGCCGATGTTGGCGAAGTCGCCCGGCGCCGAGATGCGCAGCCGGCCGCTCGGCGCCTGCTGCCGGTGCTGGGCCAGCGCGCCGGCCGCTTCGACCTCCTCCACCACCTTCTGCGCGTGCTCCAGCAGGCTGGCGCCGAACTCGGTCAGCACCAGTTTGCGCGTGGTCCGCTGAAGCAGCCGCTCGCCCAATTTCGTTTCCAGCAACGAGATCCGGCGCGAGACGGTTGACTTTGGCAGCTGTACGCGCTGGGCAGCCTGGCTGAAGCTTCCGCTCTCGACAATCCGGGCAAAAAGCAGCAGGTCGTTCGGTTCAACGTCCATTTGATTGTCCCACTAGGCGAACAATGTTATCCATTTAGATGGCTTCCGGATTGGTTTTGGAACGACTAAAGTGTACTCCATAGCACTTCAACCCGTAAAGGACACACATGAACATCCTGCAGATCAATTCCAGCGCCCGTTCGACCGGTTCCGAATCCACCCGCATAGCCGACGCGATCGTTTCCCGCCTCAATGCAGCCAATCCTGGCGCGACCGTCGTTCGCCGCGACCTGGCGGTGAATCCGCATCCACCGATCGACGAAGCCGCGCTGGGCGCGCTGTTCACGCCAGCCGACCAGCGCACGCCTGAGCAGGCCGCGCGCGTGGCCCTGGACGACGTGCTGATCGCCGAAGCCCAGGCTGCCGACGCCATCGTTATCGGTGCGCCGATGTACAACTTCGGCATCACCGTGCAGCTGAAAAGCTGGTTCGACGCGATTGCCCGTGCCGGCGTCACCTTCCGCTACACGGCCGAGGGTCCGGAAGGCCTGCTGAAGAACAAAAAGGTATTCGTTGCCCTGGCCCGCGGCGGCGTGCACAAGAACGGCGCGAGTGACTCGCAGGTGCCCTACCTGAAGACCATGCTTGGGTTCCTCGGACTGACCGATGTGACGTTCGTGTATTCGGAAGGCCATGGCCTCGGTCCGGAAGCAGTAGTAAAGGCAAAGGCTGACGCAGACGCCCAAGTTAACGAAGCCGTCGCCTGATTTCACAGACGGCGCTGCAAACAGGAGAATGTGATGACCCAGCAAGTGAGTAACCAACGTGTGACCCGTGGCCGTGGCGTCGAACGCCTCGTCAGCGGCCAGCCGACGACCGACGGCGCCGGGGTGAAGATCAACCGCATCCTCACCCAGCCGCTGCAGCGCCGCCTCGATCCGTTCTTGATGCTCGATGCCTTCGGCAGCGACAAGGCGGGCGACTACATCGCCGGCTTCCCGGAGCACCCGCACCGCGGCTTCGAGACGATCACCTACATGCTGACCGGTAGCATGCGCCACAAGGACAGCGGCGGCAACGAAGGCCTGATCACCGACGGCGGCGTGCAGTGGATGACGGCCGGGCGCGGCGTCGCGCACTCGGAAATGCCGGAGCAGACCGACGGGCTGATGGAAGGCTTCCAGCTCTGGCTGAACCTGCCCTCGGGCGACAAGATGATGGAGCCCTGGTATCGCGACATCCCGGCTGGCGAAATTCCTCGCTTTACCACCGAAGGTGGCGCGTCGGTGCAGGTGATTGCCGGCGTGACGCATGGCGTCGCGGGTGCGGTGCAGCGCGACGGAACCGAGCCGCTGTACCTCGATGTGACACTGCCGGCGCATGCGACGTTCGACCTGCCGCTTCCTGCCGGGCATAACGCGTTCATCTATGTGTACCGCGGCCAGGTAGTGGCCGACGAAGGCTGCGTGCCTGAAGCGCGCATGGCGATCCTGGCGAATGTCCCGGAAGCCGATGGCGTCAGCATCGTCGCCGCGCGTGAAAGCCGCTTCATCGTGGTGGCCGGTAAGCCCTTGAACGAGCCGATCGCGCAGTATGGCCCGTTCGTGATGAACACCCAGGCCGAGATCATCCAGGCCATGGAAGACTACCGGGCCGGCCGCTTCGCCGCCTGAGCGGTTGATCCCACCACAGCAGTGGCATGCGCTAAACTATCGGCATGCCACTGCTTCCCAAAATCCTTGAAGCCCTTTCCTGGGCCAGCCGCGCGTGCGGGTTCGAGACAATCAGCTCGTTCCCGGCGCGGCATCCGTATGCGCGCACGCACTGGAACCCGGCTTACTTCGATATCGCTTCCGACCTGAAGCCCGATGCGATCGAACGTTCGCTGTGCGACTCCATCTCCAATACGCCTAGCGTGTTCGCGCACATCGTCAACCCGACGCCGGGCATGCAGCGCGCCCTGCTCGGGGTCATCGAGACGCGCATGCGCCGTTCGTGCGGCAATCCGGTCGACCTGGTGGCGATGCTAATCAACGCGTACCAGAGCCGCGACACGCTTGAAGCGATTCCCGGGCTGCGTGGCGTGATCGAACGCGGGCAGTACGACGATCTCGCGACCCGGTCGCGCGACATCCTCGCGTTCCTCGGCGGGATGCACTCCGCGTTCGATATTATTGAGGCTGAGGCGTAAGAACCCGCGCCGGCGAATTGGTCGGAACGTAGCGGTCGCGCAGCGCCATGAACGGCGTCTCGACCGCTTTGTACAGCAGCCATCCCGCCGCCAGCGACATCGCCATGACGGCGGCGATTGCCACGGCTGACTCAGGCCCGTACCCGAGGTTCTCCATTGGTTTGCGGGCCAGGATGCCGATCTGCTTGTGCGTCAGGTAGATTGCATACGCCCACAGTGCGAGGCTCGCGGCGCCGGGGATGCGGGTATCGCGCAAGAACGAGCGCTCGCCCAATGCCGCAACGATCAGCAGCGCACAGCCCAGTGCCAGCAAGGGGAAGCCTGCGACGGTCGCCAGCAGCCCTTGCCGGTCGTCGAGGAACAGGTAGAAAGCCACGACGCACACTGCGATGCCAGCGGCCAGCATCGCGTTGCCCTGCGCCGTTAGGCGGCGCCACGCGTCCACGTGATAATTCTTCAGCAGGGCCAGGGCTACACCCGCCACCAGCTCATCGAAGCGGCACAACGTGGAATAGTAGATGTATTGGTAGTAGTGCAGTTGCGAGCGCGCGTTCCCATCGACGAGGTCCAGCCACAGGGTAGCGCGGATCAGCATCCCTGCGGCGAACGCCAGCGCCACGGTCGCCCACGCCCATCGGATCGATCCGCGTATCGACGCTATCAGCAGGGCCAGCGCAGGCAGCAGCATGTAGAACTGCTCCTCGATGCACAGCGACCAGGCATGCGAAAACGCGGTGCCCGGCCGCAGGTTGATGTTTTGGGTGAAGGTCAGGAACTCCCACAACGGCGGCATCTGCTGCCCGTTGCGGAACCACGGCCAGAATGCGTACAGCGCCAGCACGACATAGAAGTTGGGAAGCGTGCGCAGCAGCCGGCGCGCATAAAAACGCGGCAGCGAAAGCCCGGCCTCGCTGCGCATCGCCGCGAAGATCTGGTTGCCGATCAGGTAGCCCGACAACGCAAAGAACAGGTCGACGCCAACCCAGCCGATTTGGCCAAGCCACCCGAATTGATCCTCGCGGCCGCTGACGAACAGCGTGTAATGGTGGAGGACGACGAGGACGATGGCCAGCGCGCGCAGCGTGTCGAGGCCGTGGATGCGGCGGTGTGGAAGGGAGGTAGCCATGCTGTGTCTATAGAAAATGTGCGCAGATGATGCCACGCCAATTCCGCCGATGCCAGCAATTCCCGATAAAATACCGGATGCAGCGGACCACAGGGGCGCCGCCGCACGACCTTTCACGGAAAGCCCGGCAATGACATCAGCACGCGACATGCAGTTCAAATCGATCAACTACACCGGCCTGGCCAAGGGGCCGGCCGTCATCATCACTGGCGCCGTGCATGGCAACGAGACCTGCGGCACCAAGGCGATCCTCCGCGTGATGGAAGAACTCGACAGCGGACAGCTGCAGATTGCGGCCGGCAGCGTTACGTTCGTGCCTGTCGTGAACCCGCTCGCGTATGCGCTCAACCGCCGCGCCGGCGACCGCAACCTGAACCGCAACCTGTTCCCGAACGAGAACCCGCAGGACTTCGAAGACCAGGTTGCAAACTGGCTGTGCCCCCTGCTCTCGCGCCATGAAGTGCTGCTCGACCTGCACTCGTTCAACGCACAGAGCCAGCCATTTGCGATGGTCGGCCCGCGCAACAAC
>DASWSX010000229.1:0-3877 GCA_036402435.1 Telluria sp.
CAAGACCACCCTGGTCGACCAGCTCCTGCGCCAGGCAGGCACCTTCCGCGACAACCAGCAAGTCGCCGAGCGGGTGATGGACTCGAACGACCTGGAAAAGGAACGCGGGATCACGATTCTCGCGAAGAACTGTGCCGTCGAGTACAACGGCACCCATATCAATATCGTCGACACCCCGGGCCACGCCGACTTCGGCGGTGAAGTGGAGCGCGTGCTGTCGATGGTCGACGGCGTGCTGCTGCTGGTCGACGCGGTCGAGGGCCCGATGCCCCAGACCCGCTTCGTCACGCGCAAGGCGCTGGCGCTGGGCCTGAAGCCGATCGTGGTGGTCAACAAGATCGACCGCCCGGGCGCGCGTCCGGACTGGGTCATCAACCAGACCTTCGACCTGTTCGACAAGCTCGGTGCCACCGACGAGCAGCTGGACTTCCCGGTGATCTACGCATCGGGCCTGAACGGCTTTGCCGGCCTGACCGAAGACGTGCGCGACGGCGACATGAAGCCGCTGTTCGAGACCGTGCTCGACAAGGTGCCGGTGCGTGACGACGACCGCGACGGTCCGCTGCAACTGCAGATCATCTCGCTGGACTACTCAAGCTACGTCGGCAAGATCGGCGTTGGCCGCATCTCGCGTGGCCGTGCCCGTCCGCTGCAGGACGTGGTGGTCAAGTTCGGCCCGGAAGGCAACCCGATCAAGGGCCGCATCAACCAGGTGCTGAAGTTCCAGGGCCTGGAGCGCGAAATCGTGCAGGAAGCCGAAGCCGGCGACATCGTGCTGATCAACGGCATCGAAGAACTGGGCATCGGCTGCACCGTGTGCGCGCCCGAGGCCCAGGACGCGCTGCCGATGCTGAAGGTGGACGAGCCGACGCTGACCATGAACTTCTGCGTCAACACCTCGCCGCTGGCGGGCCGTGAAGGCAAGTTCGTGACCAGCCGCCAGCTGCGCGAGCGCCTGGACCGCGAACTGAAGTCCAACGTGGCGCTGCGCGTGGCCGATACCGGCGACGACACCATCTTCGAAGTGTCCGGCCGCGGCGAACTGCACCTGACCATCCTGCTGGAAAACATGCGCCGCGAAGGCTACGAGCTGGCCGTGTCGCGTCCGCGCGTGGTGTTCAAGGAAATCGACGGCGTCAAGTGCGAGCCGTATGAACTGCTGACCGTGGACGTGGAAGACAGCCACCAGGGCGGCATCATGGAAGAGCTGGGCCGCCGCAAGGGCGAACTGCTCGACATGGCGTCGGACGGCAAGGGCCGTACGCGCCTGGAATACCGCATCCCGGCCCGTGGCCTGATCGGCTTCCAGGGCGAGTTCCTGACGCTGACGCGCGGCACCGGCCTGATCAGCCATATCTTCGACGACTACGCGCCGGTGCGCGAAGGCGGCCTGGGCGAGCGCCACAACGGCGTGCTGATCTCGCAGGACGACGGCGACGCCGTGGCCTACGCGCTGTGGAAGCTGCAGGACCGTGGCCGCATGTTCGTCAAGCCGGGCGATGCGCTGTATGAAGGCATGATCATCGGCATCCACAGCCGCGACAACGACCTGGTGGTCAACCCGATCAAGGGCAAGCAGCTGACCAACGTGCGCGCCTCGGGTACCGACGAAGCGGTGCGCCTGGTGCCGCCGATCCAGATGTCGCTGGAATACGCGGTGGAATTCATCGCCGACGACGAACTGGTCGAGCTCACGCCGAAGAGCATCCGCCTGCGCAAGCGCCACCTGAAGGAGCACGAGCGCAAGCGTGCCGCCCGCGAAGGCGCATAAGCGCCTGTGCAGCTGGACCTGCCCAAAAAAACCGCGCCTGCCAGGCGCGGTTTTTTTATTGCGTTTCCGGCAGCGTCGCCGGCGCGGCGGCGCGCGGGCTGCGCCATTCCGGCGGCTTCCACAGGTAGCGCGGGTCGCGGTCGCGCCAGGCATCGGCAAACATGTCGCGCCATTCGTGGAAGGTCAGCGTCAGGGGATCATGGCTGCGCACCTGGCGCGTAATGCCGTAGACCGGCGCCTCGCGTTCGGGGACGAAGGTACCGAACAGGCGGTCCCAGATCGTCAGCACGCCGGAATAGTTGCGGTCGATGTATTGCGGGTTCTTTGCATGGTGGACGCGATGGACCGAAGGCGTGTTCAGCAGCCGCTCGACCCAGGGACAGCGTTGCCCGAGTCGCGTATGGACAAAGAACTGGAAGCCCAGGTTCAGGCCCACCGCAAGGATGACCCAGTCGGGCGTGAAGCCGATATACGCCAGCGGAATCCAGAACAGCCACATGCCGGACAGCGGATACGTCAGGCTCTGCCGGAACGCCGTCGAGAAATTCATGCCCTCCGACGAGTGATGCGTCACGTGCGAGGCCCACAGCCAGCGTACGCGATGGCTGGCGCGATGGAACCAGTAGTAGAGGAAGTCCTGCAGCAACAGCAGCAGCGCGAATGACCACAGCGTCTGCGGCACGGCCTGCAGGCCCTGCTCGTAGCACCACGTGTAGACGGTGCGGACCATCAGCCAGAGGAAGAACGCGTCCGAGGCCTGGTGCATCAGCGCCAGCGCGGCGTTGGAGAGCGTGTCGCGCAGGCTGTAGACGGCCGGGTCGCGGCGCGCCCAGTACCACGCTTCGGCGCCGATGGTCAGCACGAAGACCGGCGCGAAGGCCAGCAGCACGAGTCCGGGATCGAGCGATGCGGTGTTCATCCCGGCAGTGTGCCCGTTCGCCGGGAAATTGCCACGAGGGCATCCTCCAAACGGTGGCGCTGTGTGTCGGGTGGGCCGCTTCCGCCACTTGATGGCGATGCTGTACTGCCACGCAATTCTGTCGCGCGTGTGAAGGCCATCAATACGGGTAAAGGATGCGGCGCCGGCGCCGTAGTTGGACAGGGCAGCGGCGCGGCGCGCCGCCTTCATTCCAGTTTCCTTATTCCCCCGGAGCCTTATCCATGTTCAGGAACACGACTATCGGCGCCAGATTGTGGTTTCTTACTATCGTCACAAATTTGTTGTTGCTGATTGTCGGCGCCGTTGGCTGGCTTGGCATGTCGCGCAGCAACGAGGCGACGCACCAGATCTATGGGCAGCAGCTGTCGGCCGCGGTCAACCTGGCCGAAGCGCGTTCGAACCAGTTGCTGGTGCGCGTGCTGCTGGACCAGGCCACCTTTGCCGCCGATCCCGCCGACGCCAAGGCGCGCGCCGCGACCGCCGAAGGCTTTGCGCGCGATTCGGAGAAGGCCTGGCAGGCCTATCTCGCGCTGCCGCGTTCGGCCGACGAAGCGAAGGTGGTTGAAGACGTTACCGCCAAGCGCGATGCATTGTTCAAGCAGGGCGTAGCGCCGATGATCGCCGCGCTGCATGCCGGCGATCGCGACGGCGTAATGAAGGCAGTGCTGGAAACCATTCCGCAGCTCGATATCGCCTTCACCGCCGTCAACACCGAGCTGAACAAGCTGCAGGTGGCCAGCGCAAAACAGGTCTACGAGGCCTCGCAGCAGCGCTACCGCAACCTGTTCACGCTGTCCGTGTGCGTGCTGGCAGCGGGGCTGGTGTTCAGCACGGTGGTTGCATGGCGCCTGCGCCGCTCGATCGTGCAGCCGCTGGATACGGCGATTGCGCGCTTCGAAAGGATTGCCGGTGGCGACCTGAGCGTTGCCGCTGCAGGTGGCGAAGTGCGGGCCGGCGCAGCGCTGGCCGACGAAGCCGCGCGCAGCGAGACCGCGCGCATGCTCGGCATGCTCGGCCGGATGCAGGCCAGCCTGGTTGCCATGGTGGGCGATGTGCGCGGCGGTGCCGATTCGATCGCCGCGGCCAGCAAGCAGATTGCCAGCGGCAACGCGGACCTGTCGCAGCGCACCGAGCAGCAGGCGGCGTCGCTGGAGGAAACCGCTTCG
>DASWSX010000230.1:0-29202 GCA_036402435.1 Telluria sp.
AACACGCTGCGGATGAAATCGATCGCGTCCTGGTCCGTCACGCCGCTGCCCGGCGCTCCTGTGCTGCTTTGCATGGCTTGCTCCCTCGTGATCGCTGACTGAAGCAATAGTATGCCGTCAAGCAGCAAAACGAGGCCGCCGATTGCCGTGCGGCATCGGCGACCCTGCCAGGAGTGCTTACGGCTTGACCGTCGCGCCGCTCAGTTGCGCGACACCGGCCAGCGTGGTTTGGGCGGCATTCAGGCCCAGCATGAATTCCTTGTCCGAGTAAGTGCTGAAGACGTCGCTCGGCTGGTGCCAGTTGGGATTCCAACCCGCGCCGATGTGCATGCCGCGTTCGTTCTGGCGCAGCGAAACCGACGGCACCAGGTCCATGAACGGCACCGAATCGGTATTGGTCATGTGCGGCCCCACCATGGCCGGATAGGTGCTGGCGTACTTGCCGTTGGCCGCGTGCAGGGCCCATGCCAGTTTCGAGGACGCCTCGGCCTGTTTGGACGCCGACTGGAATTCGATATTGACGTCCGCTTCGGCGCGCTGCTCCTTGGGCGACACGTAGACCGGCTGCCCCTTGTCGTCCAGCACCGCCTTGCCTTTGGCGTCAAGCTTGGGGATCGGCATGCCGTGATCCCACAGCATCATGTCATGCTGGATCACGCCCAGCCATGCCGGCTCGGGAAACTTGCCCGACCCTTTTGGCGACTCAATCCCCTGCAAGTCCTTGCGCTGCTCGACATAGGCCCGGGCGCCATTCAGGCCCGTTTCCTCGTTATTCCATATCGCAAAACGAACCGAGCGTGCCGTCTGCACGCCCGGCGCGTTGAGGATGCGCGCCAGCTCCATCACCAGGGCGGTGCCGGACCCATCGTCGTTAGCGGCTTCGCCGAAACCGATGCCATCCATGTGCGCGCTGACAATGTACATTTCGTGGGGATGGGTCGCGCCAACCTTGGTGCAGTAGATGTTCTCGCGCCTGGAAGTGCCCACCGGCGTCTGCTCTGCATTCAGCGCGCGCAGGCGCGCATCGGCCTGCAGCATGGGATCGGTATTGACCCCGATCGGCGCGCGCTTGCCGAACAGCGTACTGCCACCTTGCCCAGGAGGACCGCCACGGCCGCCGCCCGTCTTTGGAACCGGACGCGCAGGTGCGGGCGTGCCGGTCGGGCGCGGCGCCGGTTCGGTGTAATCGTATTGCAGGCGTTCGGTCTTGCAGCCGTACGAGTTGAGCTGCGCTTCGATCCAGTCCAGCGCCTTGCGGTTGCGCTCGGTGCCCTGGCGCCGGTCGCCGAACCGGGTCAGGCCCTTGATCGTGGCCTTGTATTTTTCCAGGTCGAGCTGGCCGACCAGTGCGGATACAGGATCGGCCGCCGGCGGCGCTGGCACTGAAGACGACTGGGCCGAGGCCGAGGGAACAGCCAGCGCGAGCGACAGGCCAAGAACGGCCAAGGGTGATATTGGTGTCATTAAGGTCCTCGAAGCGGTTAGCCGGCGCGCCTCGTACGTACAGCTCCGCCGTACGCGGACGATTGCCGCGGGACCATGAATATACACCGCCCCGTGCCGGCCGGATACCTGCGCGTTCGAGCCACCAGAGTGCGAGGCACGAGCCATTCGTAATCCACCGGCAACGTTTTAAAATCGGGGTCAGACCACCATATTCCGGAATATTACAAACCCCTAACGTGTGGAGTTTCCCTTGGCAAAAGATTTCATTTAACGGTGGTCTGACCCCGATTTTCAGGCAAGAAAAAAGCGCACGGGCCGGGGCCGCGTGCGCTTTTTCGTTTGCGATGTCGCTGGTTACTTCGCGGCTACTTTCGCCGGCTCGGTCATCTTCAGCGCGCGCGCCAGGAAGCCCCAGCGGTCCGCTACTTCTTCAATCACCTTCGCCGTCGGCTTGCCGGCGCCATGGCCCGCCTTGGTGTCGATGCGGATCAGGATCGGGGCGCCGCCAGCTTGCGCGGCTTGCGCCGCTGCTGCGAACTTGAAGCTGTGCGCAGGCACCACGCGGTCGTCGTGGTCAGCCGTCGTGACCATCGTCGCCGGGTAGCAGCTGCCAGGCTTCAGGTTGTGCAGCGGCGAGTACTTGACCAGCGCCTTGAACTCGTCCGGGTTTTCCGATGAGCCGTAGTCCGAGGTCCAGGCCCAGCCGATCGTGAACTTGTGGAAGCGCAGCATGTCCATCACGCCGACTTGCGGAATCGCCGCGCCGAACAGCTCTGGACGCTGCGTCATTGCCGCACCGACCAGCAGGCCGCCATTGCTGCCGCCGCCAATGGCCAGCTTCGATGGCGAGGTTACCTTGTTGGCAACCAGCCACTCCGCCGCGCCGATAAAGTCGTCGAACACGTTTTGCTTCTGCAGCTTGGTACCTGCAGTGTGCCATTGCTCGCCGTACTCACCGCCGCCGCGCAGGTTGGCAACCACATACACGCCGCCCATTTCCATCCAGGCCAGGTTGGCTGGCGAGAACGACGGGGTCAGCGAGATGTTGAAGCCGCCGTAGCCGTACAGGTAGGTCGGGTTGCTGCCGTCCATCTTCATGCCCTTTTTCGACACGATGAACATCGGGACCTTGGTGCCGTCGCGGCTGGTGTAGAACTGCTGGCGCGTTTCGTACTGGCTCGGGTCAAAGTCGACCTTCGGCTGGCGGAATACCGTGCTCTTGCCGTTCTTCAGGTCGAGGCGGTAGATGGTGGTCGGGTTGGTGAAGCCGGTGAACGAGTAGAAGGTCTCGCTGTCCTTGCGCTTGCCGTTGAAGCCCGATACCGATCCGATGCCCGGCAGTGCGATCTCGCGCACGGCTTTGCCGTTCAGGTCGTACACCTTGACCATGCTGCGCGCATCGGCCAGGTACTCGGTCACCAGCTGGTTGTTCAGCAGGCTGGCGCCCATCAGCGTTTCCTTCGACTCCGGCACGACCTGCTTCCAGTTGGCGTGGGCAGGCTTGCGCACGTCGATGGCGACGATGCGCTTGCGCGGCGCGTTCTTGTCGGTGGCGAAGTACATCACCGGCCCGTCATTGTCGATGAAGTCGTACGATGCGTCGAACTCGTCGACCAGCGCGACCACTTTCGAATCGGCGCGGGTCAGGTCCTTGTAGAACAGCCGGTACTTCGGCGCGGTGCCCTTGGTCGCGGTGATCAGGAGGTACTTGCCGTCATCCGTAACTTCGGCGCCGAAGCCCCATTCCTTCTGGTCTGCACGGTCGTACACCAGCGTGTCGGCGCTCTGCGGCGTGCCGACCTTGTGGTAGTACAGCTTCTGGAAGTAGTTGACGTCGGCCAGCTTGGTCGCTTCCTTCGGCTCGTCGTAGCGGCTGTAGAAGAAGCCCTTGCCGTCCTTGGTCCAGGCCGTCCGCGAGAACTTGACCCACTTGAGGTGGTCCGTCAGGTCCTTGCCGGTCTCGATGTCGCGTACTTTCCATTCGTTCCAGTCGGAGCCGGATGCTGCGGTGCCGTAGGCGAGCAGCTTGCCGTCCGGGCTGACCGCGGCGCCCGCCAGCGCGACGGTGCCGTCGGCCGCGAGGGTGTTCGGGTCGAGCAGCACGCGCGGCGTCTCGCTCAGGTTTTTCATGGTGTAGAGCACCGACTGCGGCTGCAGGCCGTCGTTGCGGGTGTAGAAGTAGCGGCCGCCTTCCTTGTACGGGACGCTGAAGCGCTCGTAGTTCCACAGCTTGGTCAGGCGCGCGCGGATGCTTTCGCGCTCAGGGATCTGGCCGAGCCAGGCTTGCGTGACCTTGTTCTGCGCGTCGACCCATTCCTTGGTCTCGGCGCTGTTGGCGTCTTCCAGCCAGCGGTACGGGTCGGCAATCGTGGTGCCGTGGTAGTTGTCCTGCTGGTCGACTTTTTTGCTGACCGGGTAGGCGATGGTAGCGCCTGCAGGGGCGCATACTTGCGCCATGGCCGGTGCGCCTAGTGCGGCGAGCAGGCCGACGAGAATGGATGCATGTCTCATTTGCATATGTATGGCATCTTTCGGTGAAGAGTCTTGAGGCTGGGAATTGCCGACAAGATGATAACGCGAATTGCTGCGGCTGGCGACCTCAGGACGGGGCCGCAGATGACAGGCGGGGAAATTCCTAAGGGCGTAATGACAGGGCGCGATCTACGCGTCCCGCTCGACATGGGTCAGGCGGCCGTGCTCCATTACCCAGCGGCGCGACATGTCGAGGGCGGAGCCGATTTCGGCGGGAGTGAGGCGGCGCGCGACGATGCTTTTGTTGGCGCTGGCGGTCTGGTCGCCGGCGTCGGCCGCCAGCAGCATCCACATGTACTGGCGCACCGCGTCGCGCGCCACGCCTCGGCCGCTGCCGTACATGCCGCCCAGGTTGTACTGCGCCAGCGCATGGCCCTGTTCGGCGGCCTGGCCGTACCAGAACACCGCCATGTGGTCGTCCTGCGGCACCCCCTGGCCATTGGCGTACATGACGCCGAGGTTGTTCTGCGCGCTGGGGTCGCCCTGTTCGGCGGCGATGCGGTACCACTGCGCCGCCTGCACTTCGTCCCGTGTCACGCCCTGCCCCGTGGCATAGATGACGCCGAGGTTGAACTGCGCGTTCGGCGCGCCCTGCTCGGCGGCGCGGCGGTACCATTCGAGCGCTTTTTTCTCGTCGCGCTCGGTGCCGCGGCCGTTGGCGTACATGCTGCCGAGGTTGTACTGGGCGCCCATGTGGCCGTGTTCGGCAGCACGCTGGTACCAGACCAGGGCGCGCGCTTCGTCGCGTTCGACGCCCAGTCCGCCGGCGAGCATCGTACCAAGCTTGTATTGCGACTCCTTGTCGCCCTGGTCGCCTGCGCGCTGCAGCCACGCGCAGGCGCGCAGCGGATCGGCGCGCACGCCGAGCCCGTCGGCGTAGGCCAGCCCAAGCTCGCGCTGGGCCCCGGCGTTGCCTTGGGCGGCGGACTGGCGAAACCAGCACAGCGCCTGCGCGGCGCTGGCTTCGACGCCAAGCCCGCGCTTGTACATCAGGCCGAGATGGAGCTGGGCGATGGCGTCGCCCTGCACCGCGGCCTTGCGGAACCAGGCCATCGCGAGCGGGTAGTTGACGGCGGCGCCGCGCCCGTACAGGTAGCATTCGGCCAGCAGGCTCTGGGCGCTGGCAACGCCCTGCTCGGCGGCGCGGTAGAACCAGGCCAGCGCCAGTTCGTGGCTTTGTTCGACCCCGCGTCCCTTCTTGTACATCTGGCCCAGGTTCTGCTGGGCCGACGCGTCGCCCTGTTCGGCGGCATGACGGAACCAGTAGACCGCTTCGACGTCGCTCTTTTGCACCCCGCGCCCGTTGTAGTACAGCGCGCCAAGGTGGTTCTGGGCGAAGGCCAGACCCTGCAGCGCGGCCTGGCGCAGCCAGCGGAACGCGCGCGCGTAGTCGCGCTCGATGCCGTCGCCCTTCTTGTACATCAGGCCCAGGTTGAACTGCGCGTAGGCGTCACCAGCCTCGGCCGCGTGCCTGAACCACACATAGGTCTGGTAATTCTCGCGCGAGATATTCTGGCGGTTCATTCGCATCCTCCGGCACGCGGGCCGTGAACTTGCAGCATCGGGCGGCGGGCGCCAGGCAGACAGATAACTATTGATAAAATCTTAATTCGTGAAGGATGCGCCGGTTTGACTGCGCACAAGCGTGCTATCGGCCTTGCGCGATATGGGGGCGCAAAAAAACCCCGGAATGATCTCTCACAACGGGGTTGGTTTCGGCAGGAAACGTGAAACACCGTTTCCTGCCTTTTGCAGCGGTCAGAAGCGCGTGCGCACGCCGAATACAAAGTTACGGCCAGGGAGCGGCGAGACGTCCTTCAACAGCGACGTCGACAGGCGGATGTCTTCGTCCAGCAGGTTCTTGGCAATCAGGAACCAGGTCAGGTCGTGGCTGCGCAGCTTCTGGGTGTACGACAGGTTCGCGCCGACCTGGGTGTAGCCCGGCGTGACGGTCTCTTCGAAGCTGGCGAGGCGGTCCTGTTCCTGCGCGCGCACCAGCGACAGGCCGGTACGCAGCGGACCCTTGCGGTAGCCGACGTCGAAACCGACGCGCGTGGCCGGCTGCAGCGGCAGGCTGTCGCCGCGCTCGAGCTTGCCGCGCGAGGTGTCGGCAAAGGCGCGCAGCGACAGGCCTTGCCCCTGCTGGTTGTAGCCGATCTCGGCTTCGGCGCCGCGGATGCGCGCGTCGGCCTGTTCGAAGATGCGCTCGCGCAGTTCCTCGCCCTCTTCCTCGACCAGCACGCCGGTGATGTGGCCGAACACGAAGTCGTTGACCTTGTTCTCGAACAGGTTGGCTTTCCAGCGCAGCAGGCCGGCCGTCTTTTGCAGGGTCAGTTCGATGTTGTGCGAGGTTTCCTTCCTGAAGTCGGGATTGCCGATATCGAAGGTTTCGGTGGCGTGGTGCGGCCCTTCCGAATACAGTTCTTCGGTCGCCGGCGCGCGCTGCGCCACCGACAAGGTCAGGCCGGCGCTGTAGCCCGGCAGCAACGGGTACATGCCGCCAACCGAGTACGAGACCAGGTCGAACTCGCGCTGGCGGGCGTCGGCCGGGCGGCGCTTGACCGTCTCCAGCCGCACGCCGGCGTTCATGCGCAGCTTGCCGAAGTCGCGCTCCTCGACCAGGAAGCCGGCTACCGATGTCGAGTGCGTGTTCGGCACCGTGACGTGGTCTTCATGCGCGCTGAGCGCCGAGAAGTGGGTGTTTTCGGTCTGCATGCCAAGCGTGCCGTGCCAGCCGGCGACCGGCTTGTGCGCCAGTTCCCAGCGCGACTCGAGCGAGCGGTTCTTGAACTGCACTTCCGGCTGGTTATCGGTGTCGAGCTCGGCATGCTCGTAGTCGGTGTAGCCCAGCTTGAACTTGAAGGTGTCGAAGCCGTTCAGCGGCGCCTTGACCAGGCTGTCGATATCGTAGCGCGTCTGGTTCTGGTCGATGCGCGCGCCCTCGCCGCTCGGGATGCCGTACAGGTTCTCGAGCAGCGAAAACGACGCGCCGGCGTGGCCCCAGTCGCCGATCAGCGAAGCGCCGGCGCCGCCGGTTTGCTGCTCGGTGAACGAGTTGCCGAGGCGGCCGCGTTCGGAGGAGTCGTCGCCCAGCGCGCGAGGGCCGGGGATTTTATAGTCCCTGGCGCGGCGAACATTAGCGTCGGCATGGAAGCCGACCTGGCCCGCGGATCCATCGACCGACCCGGACGCGTTGCGCGAATTGTCGACGGTGCCGTAACGCATTTCAGCCTGGCCGACCGCCTTTTCTTCCAGGTGGGTCGGGATGCGTTCATTGACGACGTTGACCAGGCCGCCGATCGCGCCGGAGCCGTACAGCAGCGCAGCCGGGCCGCGCAGGATCTCGATCTGGCGCGCCACCGCGCCTTCGGCCGCGACCGCGTGGTCGTTCGACAGGCCGGAGACGTCGGACACGGCCATGCCGTTTTCCATCATCTTGACGCGCGAACCTTCGAGGCCGCGGATGATCGGGCGCGATGCACCCGGGCCGAAACCGGAGGCCGATACGCCCAGTTCCTGCGACAGCGTTTCGCCCAGCGAACTGCCGACCTTGTCGCGCAATTCGTCGCCGGAGAGGATCTTGGCGGGGGTCAGGATCTGGTCCCCCTCGGCGGCACCGAACGGGGTGGCGGTGACGATCACCTTCTGGATCGGCGCGCCTTCGCCCTGGGGGGCGGTTTGCGCGTGGGACAGCGTGGAGACTGCGGACAGGACCGCAGCGGCGGCCAGTGTACGTTGGAATTTCATTGGTAACCTCAAGCAAAACAATGTGACAGGCAAGCGCCACGCGACCGGATTCGGTCACAGGGAGCAAATTAAGACGTGAAAACGCTGTCAGGCTTGGGGCGGGGCTCGCGGGTTGAACCCGCAGACGACCCGGGCGCAATGGGAGCCGGAATCGGTGGAGATGAATGCGGTGACGCCATTGTCGCCGGCGCAGAAGGTGCGCGCTGTGCTGCCGAGCGGCGCTGCCAGCTGGGCCAGCGCGAGGCAATGGTCGCAGGTCTGGTCTTGCGCGACGGCGGACGACAGGCTGCTGCCTTCGTCCGCGTGCTGCTGCGCGGTGGACCCAGGCAGCGTGCCAGTCCAGTGCGACAAGGCATGCGCGAACGCCATCTGCTGCGACAGCAGCAGCAGGAGCGATAGGAGGATGCGATTGATGACTTGACGGCTCATGGTTGCCGACATTGTAATGCCTACAAGACGGGTTCGGGAACCGTATTTTCCTGCGCGTATTTATACAAGTAGGCAGGAACCTTGGCTGCCGATAGCTTGTTGAGCGACACCAGCAGCTGCGGTTCGACCGACGGCAAGCGGTAGGTGGCGCCCAGGTGGCTGCCAATGTGGCTCAGCACTTCGGCCGCCACTTCGGCGTCCGATTCGGCCCGGTGGGCGGCGCTGCGGAAGCGGATGCCGAGCTGGCCCGACAGCAGTCCGAGCTTGTAGCTGCTCATGCCGGGAAAGACGCGGCGCGACAGTTTCAGCGAGCACACGAGCCCGGAGTGGGCGGTGGCAAGGCCTAGCCGTTCGCTTTCGGCCTTCAGGAATTTTTCGTCGAAGCTGGCGTTGTGGGCGGACAGCATGTCATTGCCGATGAAGTCGAGCAGTTCGGGAATGATGCGCGAGACTGGCGGCGCGCCGTCGACCATGTCCTGGGTGATGCCGGTCAGCGAAGTGATGAACGACGGGATGCGCGCTCCGCAATTGATGAGGGACACGTAGCGTTCGGTGACGCGGCCGCCGACCACGCGCAGCGCCGCCACTTCGGTCACGCGGTCGCCCATCGCCGGCGACAGGCCGGTGGTCTCGAAGTCGATCATCACGATCGGTTTTTGTATCATCGCTTATCCAAATTTACGTACTGCATCCAGCGCCAATCCGGCGCCGATACTGCCGAACAGGTCGCCTTCGACCTTGCGCGCCTGCGGCAGCAAGGCGCCCAGGCGCGCGCGCAGCATCGGCACCCCGCTCGAGCCGCCGGTGAAGAACACGGTGTCCACCGCTTCCGGCGCGACGCCGGCCTCGGCCAGCATCCTCGTCACCGCCTGTTCGCACGCCAGTACGAGGTGGCCGGTGGCCGCTTCAAAGCGGTCGCGCTGCAACACCAGCGTATCAGGGGGCGACAGCCGGTCAAGCGCGAGCGAGGCAGTGGCGGCGTCGGACAGGGCGATCTTGCCCTCTTCCATTTTCATGGCCAGCCAGTGGCCCGAGCGGTCCTCGATCAGGTTTTGCAGCCGGACGATCTTCGCTGGGTCCTGTGCATCGCGGACCAGGTCTTCCAGCTGGGCCTGGGCCTTGCGGGTGTAAGCCTGGTTGATCGTGTGCCAGGTCGCGAGATTGAAATAGTAGCTGGATGGAATTTCGCTGTTGTTCTTCAGCAGGCTCTTGTAGCCGAGCAGCGGCATGGCCGCGTCCAGGCTCAGGTATTTGTCGAAATCGGTGCCGCCGATGTGCACGCCGCCGGTGGCCAGGATGTCGTCGCGGCGGTCGGCCTTCAGGGCGCGCCGGGGCGAGAGCCGGACCAGCGAGAAGTCCGAGGTACCGCCGCCAATGTCGGCGATCAGCACCAGTTCTTCATGGCCGATCTGCGACTCGTAGTCGAACGCGGCGGCGATCGGCTCGTACTGGAAGGCGACGTGGCTGAAGCCGACCGAGCGCGCCACTTCGGCCAGGGTGTCCTCGGCCAGGCGGTCGGCCTCGGGATTGTCATCGATGAAATATACCGGACGGCCGAACACGGCCGAGGTGAATTCGCGGCCGCCGGCCAGTTCGGCGCGGCGCTTGATCTCGCCGATGAACTGGGCCAGCAGCATGCGGAACGGCAGCGAGCGCCCCGCCACCTCGGTCTGGCCGTCGATCAGGCTGGTGCCGAGCAGGCTCTTGAGCGAACGCATCAGGCGCCCTTCGTAGCCGGCCAGGTAGCCGGCCAGCGCGGCGCGGCCGTAGCTGACCTCTTCGTCCTCGGCATTGAAGAACACCACCGACGGCAGGGTCGGTTTGCCGTCCTCCAGCGTCAGCAAGGCCGAGGCGGGCCCGGCCGCAGGTTCGCGCACCCAGCCGACCGTGGAGTTGGAGGTGCCGAAGTCGACCCCGCAAGCAATTGCCATGTGACCCTTCCTGTTCAACAGGGGCGGTATGTTACCAGATTTGCGCTGCAGCGGCCCCCAATCGCGGTCCGGGGCCGCTTTTGTTGTGTGTCGTGAACGTTGCTCTTGATCAAAAAGTTTCCAGACATAAAAAGATACGCTTCCAGACTGGTAGCCACCATTGAACAGGGGAACATCGTGAGGACACTTCAATACAGCGCCTGGATCGTCGCGGCCGGACTGGCACTTGCCGGATGCGGGGGCGGCGGGGGCGGCGATATCGGCCCGAATACTTGCTCCCTGACCAATCCGGGTGGATGCGGCGGCACCGCCCAACCGGCTCCGCCACCACCTCCCGCCCCGCCGGCGAACCCTGCCCCGGCGCCGGATCCGGCCGCCAGCGCGGCTGCAATCAACCTGGTGTTCAGCAGCACCGAAATGGGCTCGGCGGGCCTGGCCGGCGACGACGTCAGCGTAACCGCGCTGGTCAAGAGTGCTAACAACACTGCGGTGGCCGATGCCCCGATCTCGTTTTCCGCCGATTCCGGCTTCCTGGCGGTGTCCAGCGTCAAGACCGACCGCAGCGGCAAAGCCAGCGCCATGCTCGGCACCGGCGGCTCGCGCGTGAACCGGCCAATCCGGATTACCGCCACCGTCGGCAGCCAGACCACCTCGGCGGTAGTCACCGTAGTCGGCACGCGCCTAACCATGTCCGGCCCGAGCGCCTTGCAGGTGGGCGAGTCGGCCGACCTGATCGCGACCCTGGTCGACTCGGCCAACCGCCCGATCAGCGGCGAAACGGTGACGTACAGCGTGAAGAACGGCAACGGGCTGACCACCGTCAGCAGCGTCAGCGACAGCCAGGGCCAGGTACGGATGAAGCTGCAGGGCGTGCAACGGGGCGATGAGCAGGTGACGGTCGCGGCGCTGGGCGCCAGTGTCGCCAAGCCGGTGGCCATTACCGGCAGCGAGCTGGTGCTGCTGCCCTCGATCACGGTCAATGCCGGCGGTGTCGAGGTGCTCAAGGAAATCGTGGTCGGCACCTGCTCCCCGGTCGACGGCCGCTACCTCACATCACAGACTGGCAGCGTGACCCTGACCGCCTCGCGCGGCGGCTTGTACAGCGATGCGGCTTGCACCCAGCCGCTGGCGGCGCCGCTGGCCATCGTCAGCGGCAGCATTCCCCGCTCGTATATCCGCTCCGATAACGCAGGCGTCAGCACCATTGACGCGGTGGTCGCGGGCGGCGCGGCGGCGGCCACCAGGATCGAATTCGTCGCCCCGCTGGCGGCCACGTCGAAGGTCAGCCTGCAAAGCGACCTGGCGGTCGTCGGCAGCGGCGAGCGCAGCAACCTGATTGCCGTCGTGCGCGACGGTACGCCGGCGAACAACCTGGTCAAGGGCGCGCTGGTGCAGTTCTCGATCGTGGCCGACCCGAGCGGCGGCAACCTGGTGGTGCCGTTCACGGCAGTGACGGGAAGCGACGGCATCGCGCGCGGCGTGTTCGTGGCCGGCCCCGGCGACGGCGGCAAGGACGGCACGGTGCTGCAGGCGCGCCTGGCGGCGCTGCCGCTGGCGGCCGCTTCGACGTTCCTGACAGTCAACAAGAAGGCCCTGTCGATCCAGTTCGGCACCGGCAACCTGCTGTCGGAGTTCTCGGCGGCGGTGCTGCAGAAGGAGTTCGCCGTGTTCGTCTCCGACAGCGCGGGCAACCCGGTCAGTGATGTCGCGGTCACGGCCGCCGCATGGCCGACAATGTATGCAAAAGGCAGGTACAACTGGACCGAAGTCACTCCCGGGATGCATGAGCCCGGCATGTGGAAGCCGGATCAGGTCATCGTCTGCGCCAATGAAGACGTGGCCCGCCGCGGCCTGTATGACCTGACTTTCGACATGAATGGCAACGGGACGCTGGAGCCGGGCATTCCATTGTCGGTGGTCAGCGGCGGCAAGACCGACGCATTCGGCATGACCACGGTGACCCTGCGCTACCCGCGCGACCGGGCCAGCTGGGTGAAGGTCGAACTGACGGTTGCCGGCACGGTCGCAGGCACCGAGTCGCGCGCGCGCAACGCTTTCTGGTTGCCGGCACTGGCCAAGGATCTCGAGAAATACGGCGTCAGCCCTCCGGGCGAAACCAGCCCATACGGGCTGACTCCGTCCTGCAGCAATCCGTTCTAAGCAATATGTTGCCATAGGGCAAGGATTTACGCTAAACTCGGTTACCCCGCTGACCGGGGTGCCACCTTGCCCGCCATGACCAACCCGACGCCGCCGCTCAGCCATACCATCGCCGACATCAAGGCCCTGATCCACCGCGAATCGCGGCGCGTCACGTCCTATGATGTCGCGAGCGTGGCGGGGGTGTCGCAATCGGCGGTGTCGCGCTGCTTCAAGCCCGGCGCCAGCGTCTCGAAGGCAACCTACGCGCGCGTCATGAAGGCCGCCCGGGACCTTGAATACACGCCCAACGCCGCGGCGCGCAGCCTGATTACCCGGCGCAACAACCTGGTCGCGGTGATCGTCCCGGCCATCGTTTCCCAGCACTACCCCGATGTCCTGTCCGAGCTCAGCCGTGAGTTCAGCCTGCGCGGCATGCACATCATCCTGTTCCACCTGCCGTCCGACAAGCATATGGACCAGACGCTGGCCGAGGTCTGGCAGCACCAGGTCGACGGCGCGATTGTCGCGGCGCGCCTGTCAGTTGAGCAGGTTGACGAATTCGAACGCCGCCGCGTGCCGATCGTTCTGTTCAACCGCAGCCTGGCCGAAACGGCGGTCAGCGCCGTCGTCTGCAACCAGGAGGAAGCGGCGCGCGCCATGGTGACGCGGCTGGCGGCGGCCGGCCACAAGCGCTTTGCCATGATCGACGGCCCGGCCCAATCGGCCATCGCGCAGCAGCGCAAGCGCGGCATGGCCGGGCGCCTGGCCGAACTTGGCCTGGCGGCGCCGCTGGCAGTGGCCGGCTCGTTCGATTACGACAGCGGCGCGCGCGGCCTGCGCGAAATTATCGACCGTTTCGGTGGCGTGCCTGACGTCATCGTCTGCGGCAACGACCTGATGGCCATCGGCTGCCTCGACACGGCGCGCCACGATTTCCGCATCGACGTGCCGGGCCGCCTGTCGGTCACCGGCTTCGACGGCATCGCTGCCTCCAGCTGGATGAGCTACAACCTGACCACGATGCGCCAGCCGCTCGATTGCATGGCCCGCGATGCGGTCGGCCTGCTGGTCGGGCTGGTGACCGGCACGGCTACAGGCGCCGGCCGCATGACCTATTCCGCCACCTTCGTCGACGGCGCCACCGCGCGGCTCGGCCCGGCCTGACATCTGGCCGTTCCGTGCGCGCCCATCAGCTGCGCGCGCCTATACTGGAATGCGCTTGGATTCCGGTTGTACATGGTCACATGGCTTGCCCCAAACACGAATGGCTGTTGAAGCGTAATTGCTCGATGTCGCCCCGCCAGGTCGGCATCGCCTACGGCATGCTGTGCCTGTTAACCTTTGCCGTTGCCAGCGCCTTCGCGCTGAACGGCATGTGGGTCGTGCTGGCCTATGCCGCCCTTGAAACCTGCGGCCTGGCGCTCGCCCTCCTCCATTACGCCCGCCACGCCACCGACCAGGAACACATCTCGCTCAGCGACGGCTGCCTGCTGGTCGAACGGTTCCAGGCCGGCCAGTGCGAGCAAGTCCGCCTCGATCCCTACTGGACGCGGATCGGCCTGCCGACCCGCCGCCGCACCCTGATCCAGCTCGAATCGCGCGGCGTCAGGGTCGAGGTCGGGGTCTTTGTATCGGAAGAGCTGCGGCGCAAGGTGGCAGACGAACTGCGCGCCGAGCTGCGCGCCTCCAGTTACGAGAGCCAGTGGCGCTAGCGCGGCATGCTGGTCGCGCGGTAGCGTTTCCATAACTTGCGCACCTTGCTGTCGCTGGCGGCCCTCGCCGCGAGCGCGGCACGGACCGGTTCGATGGCCGGGGCGAGGTCGTGGCGCGTGTTCTCCATCTGCCCGAGGAGCTGCACGGCGACGGCGGCATCGTTGACTTTCCCAAGCTCGTCCTGCAAGGCCCCGAGCGCCTTGACGAACGGCCTGACCTGCTGGCCGCGATACAGCGACGCGAAAAACTCGGTGGCGTAACGCGCCTTCTTGGCTGCAATGCGGGCGACATGCAGCGACCCGGGATCCGCCGCCTGCATGGCCCGGCCACGCTTTTTCATCCGTTTTTGCGCGCGCCGCAGCACCTTGCGCGCGAAAGCGTCGACGGGGGCGTCGAACCGGCTCCTTGCCTTGCCGCTCCCGCCATCGCGCCAGCCGTTGCCGACCATCCAGCGACCCAAGGTCAGCATCAGCATGGTGTAACGCTGCGACCTGACGGCCGCGGCAGCCGCGCTGTGGGCGCTGCGCGCGCTCTCGAAGGCCGCCTGGGTGACGTCGAGCAGGGGCCGTTCCGCGGGCATGTCGGCGGCCAGCGAGGGCAAGGTCGCACCGGCCAGCACGTCCCAGTCGCGCGCATTGCCCAGCTCTTGCGCGAGCCAGTCGAGCCCCTGCCGTATGTCGTCGGGCAGTTTGACGACGTCCTTGAACAGCGCCAGCGCGGAATCGAGCCGCCGCAGCCCAACCCGCATCTGATGCAGGCTTTCCTCGTCGTACTCGGCCGACACGCCGGCCGAGTTGGCGTGGACCTGGGCCAGGCAATTGGCCGCGATGGCCTTGAACGCTTGCTCCACCGTGCTGCGTTTGGAAAGGCTGACGGGCGCCGGGCCGGTCGCCCTGCGCGGCAGCGGCCGGCACATCGCATAGCCCCGCTCGGCCTTGCTGATCGCGCCGATGTGCATCGGGACCTTCTCCTGCAACGCCAGCGCGAAATCGAACAGGTGGATCGGGTTTCCGGACTGGAGTTCGAGCTCGATCTCGCTGACGGGCACGGTTTCATCCCCGCACTCGAGCTTGCCCAGGTCGAGCGCGAACTCGACCCGGTCGCCGCCGGGCAGGCGCAGGTCCCATCCTGTGCGCGTGACCTGGGTGCGGAACACGGGCGCCAGGCCCGCTTCAGCGGCAGGCGTGCGCAGCAGCCTGCTCCACGGCGCCTTGCGGTCGACCATCGCGCGCAAGGCGGCAAGGTCCGGCTCCGGCCCCGCCACCTTGGACTCCCACTCGTAGCGGCGGTGCAGGCCGGAATGGGCATCGCCGCCGGCCTTGAGGGTCTGGATGTACGCGTCGCCGATGCGGCGCACGCGCAAGCCCGCCCCTGCCTGCCTGAGGTGATGCCGAGCGGTATCGAAGTAGACGTCGGCCATCTGCACGTCGCGTGCAGGTCCGGCCGCATACTGCTGCAGCAACGGCTGGCTGCGCAGCGCCGGCGCGTCTTCCGGATTGATCAGCAGCTTGAGTTCGATTTCCATGGTGGGCCCTGAAGAGTGCCCAACCATTTTATAGCTTGCCGCTGAACCCTTGCGCCACGCTCAGCCGGGCTCCTTGCTTGTAGTTCATGCCGCCGCGCCTTCGTCAAGCTTGCTGCGGAACAGCGCTGCGATCAGGTCGGTCTGGGTGACCATCCCGACCACGCGCTGGCGCTCGTCCACCACTGGCAGATGGTGGAACCCTTCGTCGGAGAACATCGGCAGCAGGTCGGCGATCGTTTGACCGGTGTTCGCCACCTGCACGTCGCGGCTCATCACGTCGGATACGAACTGGCCGGCGCGAAGATGCGGCCGCGCTGCATCCGGCTCGGCGATCAGGTCACGCAAGGTGACGATTCCCATCAACACCTTGAACTCGTTGACCACCGGCAGCGCACGCAGTTCATGCTCGTCGAGCAGCTGCCACGCCTCGGCCACGGTCATTTCCGGACGCGCCACGACGAGGTCGCGCGACATGATATCGGCGCAGCGCACATTGCCCCCGCGGCGCCGGAACGCGCGCAGCTCGACGTCATGGAAGATGTCTTCCAGGTCGTCCTCGCTGACGTCGAGCAGTTCCTGGTAAGCCTTGATTGAAGCCTCGAGGTCGGCGCGGGTAAAGCCGAGCCGGTCTGCGGGACTGGGATCAGCCGTGCCGTGACGGTTGCCGGTTGGATGCGCGCTGTGCGGATAGCGGTGATGGCGCAGCAGGTTGTTGAACACCAGTCCCGCGAGCACCAGGAACAGGGAGTTGACCGCCACCGGCGAGAGCGCATATCCATAGCCGAGTCCGGTCACCGCCGGCCCGCCGAGCACCGCGGTGAAGGCCACGGCGCCACCGGGCGGGTGCAGGCAGCGCAGCAGGAACATGGCGCCGATTGCCAGCCCGACCGCCGCGGCCGCAGCAACGCCGGGCTCGGGAATGAGCATGGCGCAGGCGACGCCGACCAGGGCGGACACCACGTTGCCGCCGAGGATAGACCAGGGCTGGGCAAGCGGACTGGCGGGGACGGCGAAAAGGAGGACGGCGGAGGCGCCCATCGGGGCGATAAACCAGGGATTGACGCCACCGAAGGTGACGCGGCTGAACCACGCTGCGAACAGCACGCCGACCGCAGCGCCGCAACTGGCCAGCAGGCGCTCGCGCCACGGCGCCAGGATCGGCTGGGGGATAAAGCCCCTCAGCCAGGGCAACAACTCATTCATTTATTCTTCGACCTGAAGCGGGCAACAGGAGAATATATCACGCCATGGGGTGTGACCACTACCCGTCGCGGCCGGTTCCCACAGGTGCTTCGCCGAAAGAAATGCCGAGCTCCCGCGCAGTACTGACGGTATCGCCGTCGACCGGCACGCGCTTGCTGCGGCCCACCACGTCGGCCAGCGCGACCAGGTTAATCGCGGGGTATCCGAGCGATACCATGACCCCTGCGTGGCCTGCCGCGATCGCGCGCACGGCCGCCGCGCCGAAGCGCGAAGCGCAAACACGGTCGAACGCGGATGGATTGCCGCCCCTGAGCAGGTGGCCGAGCACGAGCGACCGGCATTCCTTGCCGGTACGCTCCTCCAGCAGCGATGCGACGCGGGCGCCGATGCCGCCAAGGCGCTCGGCGCGGCCGTCGGCCGCCGGCGCCGTCACCTCGCGTTGCCCGCCGGCCGGCTGGGCGCCTTCGGCCACCACCACGATCGAGTGGCGCCGCCCTGCTCCCTCGCGCACCAGGATGGCGTCGGCGACCGGGTCGATGTCGAACGGAATCTCGGGAATCAGGATGGCATGGGCGCCCGCAGCCATGCCGGCGTGCAGCGCGATCCAGCCGGCGTAGCGGCCCATCACCTCGACCACCATCACGCGGTGGTGGCTTTGCGCCGTGCTGTGCAGCCGGTCGATGCATTCGGTCGCAAAGCCGACCGCCGTGTCGAAGCCGAATGTCGAGAAGGTGCGGTCGAGGTCGTTGTCGATCGTCTTCGGCACCCCGATGACGCGCAGGCCTTTCTGGTGCAACTGGTTGGCGATGCCCATTGAGCCGTCGCCACCGACGATGACCAGGGCGTCAAAATCGTTCTGCTTGCACAGCTCGATGACTTCGTCGGACCGGTCACGCTCGGTGATGCTTCCATCGGGCCCGCGCACCGGAAAACGCAGCGGATTGCCGCGATTGCTACTGCCGAGGATGGTTCCGCCCAGGTGGGCGATGCCATGGACGTCATCGGCAGTAAGGCGCTGGACCGGCTGGCCACTGCAGCGCTCGGGCGCCAGCAGGCCGTCGAAGCCATCGCGGATGCCGTAGCATTCCCACCCGAGGCGTTCGGCCGACAGCACCACCGCGCGGATCACCGCGTTCAGCCCGGGCGCGTCGCCGCCGCCAGTTAACAAGCCGATCCGCTTTTCCATCAGGCCTGCCTTTCCGGCTGCTGTTTAAGAAACGCATTGACGAAGTCGAGCGACGAAACCACACCGGCGACGGCGTCGTGGTTCATGACGATGACATGGTGTTCCTGCCTGTCGACCATCAGGCGGGCTACCTCGCCGAGCGTGGCATTGGCGTCGACTTCCACTGGCTTGTAGGAACAGATTTCCCACGCCCGTACCGACCCTGGATCGCGCTTTGCCGATTTGAATTGCAGGATGTCCCGGGCGCTGATAATGCCCAGCAGCGACTCGCCCGGACTCGTCACCACGGGCACGAACGACAGGCCGCTCCGGCGCAGCTCTTCGCTGACGGCTTCGACCGTATCGTCCGCGCGCACCGTGTGTACTGGCGAGGAGATAAGGGATGCGACGGTCTGCTCCATAATCCTTCCCCTGTTACGCACCGCGGCCAGCGCGCGGAGCGATGCCGAGCTGTCGCTCCACCTCAAGCACCTCGCGGATGGTCTTGATCATCGAATCCGGATTCAGGCTGATGGAATCGATGCCCTGCTCCACCAGGTAGCGCGCCATCTCGGGATAATCCGATGGCGCCTGTCCGCAGATGCCGACGTGGCGGCCATTGCGCTTGCCTCCGGCGATCGTCATGCGGATCATTTCCAGTACGCCCGGATCGCGCTCGTCAAAGTCGAACGAGACGATTTCCGAATCGCGGTCGACGCCCAATACCAGCTGGGTCAGGTCGTTTGAGCCGATCGAGAAACCGTCGAACAGTTTTGCGAACGCGTCGATCTGGATGACATTGTTGGGTATCTCGCACATCACGTATATTTCGAGTCCATTCTGCCCGCGTTCGAGGCCCTGGCCGGCCATTGCGCGCAGCGCGTCTTCTGCTTCCTTGATCCGGCGGCAAAATGGAATCATCAGCCTGACGTTGGCCAGGCCCATGGCTTCGCGTACCCGCTTCATCGCCCGGCATTCCAGTGCAAAGCCCTCTGCGTATGCCGGATGCGAATAGCGCGCGGCGCCGCGAAATCCGAGCATCGGGTTTTCTTCCTTCGGCTCGAACCATGCCCCGCCAATCAGGCTGGCGTATTCGTTGGTTTTGAAGTCCGACATCCGCACGATGACCGGTTTGGGGAAGAAAGCGGCTGCTATCGTGCCGACACCTTCGGCCAGTTGCCGGACGAAGTAATCGCCAGGCGACTCGAACCCGCGCGTCAGGTTTTCAACCTGACCGCGCACGGCTGCGTCGTCGATTTTCTCCGGATGCACCAGAGCCATCGGATGCACCTTGATATATTCGGCGACGATAAACTCCATACGCGCCAGCCCTACCCCGTCGTTGGGCAGGAACGAGGTTTTGAAAGCGGTTTCGGGATTGCCGATGTTGACCATCATGTGCGTGGCCGGCATCGGCAGCGATGACAGGTCGGTGGTGGTTTTCGTGAATTTAACCAGTCCGGCGTAGACGCGGCCTACGTCGCCCTCCGCGCATGAGACGGTAATATCGTCGCCGGTCTTGATCAATTCCGTCGCGGTGCCGCTGCCGACAATCGCCGGCACGCCGATTTCGCGCGCGACGATGGCGGCGTGGCAGGTGCGCCCGCCCCGGTTGGTGACTACGGCCGACGCGGTTTTCATCACGGTTCCCCAATCCGGCATCGTGGTGTCGGCCACCAGGATTTCGCCAGGCCGGAACTGGTTCAGCTGGCTGATATCGGTGATCACGTGTGCTTTTCCGGTTGCCACCCTGGTTCCAACTGCGCGGCCCGACACCACGGCGCGTCCTGGCCGCTCCAGCCGGAACTCGTCGAACATGGCTGCCGATTTGCGCGACGCGACGGTTTCGGGGCGCGCCTGCACCATGTACAGCAGGCCGTCGAGGCCATCCTTGGCCCATTCGATGTCCATCGGAACCGGATGGCCGGCCTTTTCGCTGTAATGGTCTTCGATGCGCATTGCCGCCTCTGCCAGCTGCAGGACTTCGTCGTCCGCGAGGCAGAAACGCTCACGATCGGCCTGGGGAGTGGGCACGTTATGCGTGGTATCGCCGGCTGCCGCGCCCGAATACACCATCTTGATTTCCTTGGCGCCGAGCGTACGGCGCAATATTGCGCGGCTGCCGCTGCGGCAGGTCGGCTTGAACACGTAGAATTCGTCCGGATCGACCGTGCCCTGCACCACGTTCTCGCCCAGCCCGTACGCGCCCGTGACGAAGACGACATCGCGAAATCCTGTCTCGGTATCGAGGGAGAACGTCACGCCGCTGCACGCCAGGTCGGAACGGACCATTTTCATGATGCCGACCGAGAGCAATACCTTGAAGTGGTCGAACCCGTTTTCGAGCCGATAGATGATCGCGCGATCCTTGAACAGGCTGGCGAAGCAACGGCGCACGCTGTCGAGCAGCTGTTCTTCGCCTGAAATGTTGAGATAGGTTTCGTGCTGTCCGGCGAAGCTGGCGGTCGGCAGGTCTTCAGCGGTGGCAGAGCTGCGCACCGCGACCGTCAGGCTTTCGCCGTATTCGCGCACGAGGTACCGGTAAGCCTGCACGACCTGGCCCACGAGCTCAGGCGGCAGCGGTGCGTTGTAGACCAGCTCCCTCGCTTCATGGGCGCGGCGCGCGAGATCGTCGACGTCGGCCGGATTGAGCCCCTCCAGCGCGTAATGCAGGCGCGGCCAGGTGCCGGCGCGGTCGAGCGTAGCCCTGTAGGCCTCGGCCGTGATCGCAAATCCGTTCGGCACCCGGACTCCTTGCGAGGACAGCTGACGGTACATCTCGCCCAACGAGGCGTTCTTGCCGCCAACCAGCGGCACATCGGCAATGCCCAGGTCGGCAAACCAGCGGATGTAGTCGGCGGGCTGGCTCATGTGCCTGCCCGCCTGGGATGCGCGCCGGCGTAGTCGAGTTCGCTGCGGCGCCACTTTGCGAGGTCGGCTGCGGCCTCATATGAACTCTGGAAGAAGTCCAGCAACACCGCATCTGGCTGGGACGCCCTGCGCACTACTTCGTACGGGAGGATGAATTCGCCAAACGATGGCTCGTAGGAGGCTTCGGCGGGACGGATCGGCGCCGTTTTGAATCCTGCCGGTTCCGGGTAAGCGTAGGCGTAGAAGACAGGCATCGGCATGGCCTCGCCGCCGGGCCAGAAGCCGCAGCTGCAGACCTCATGCGAATACGCGTCGCGCGTAACCCAGTCCGGACAGTTCGGCACGCCGCCCGGGTGTTCTGGCGCCGGGGCGCCCGAGAAGCGCGTGACGGCCAGGTCGAAGCTGCCCCAGAAAAAATGTACCGGGCTGCACTTGCCAAGGAATCGTGAGCGGAACTGCTTGAGGACGCGGTCAGCCTGTAGCAAGGCGTGCCAGAAACGGTTGACGGCGGCGGCATCGTAGGATGCGTGCGTCTCGTCCTGTTCGAACGGGATGGCGACCGGCACCTCATTGGGCGTGGTCCGGATGCGGACGGCGAGGCCAAGGCCGTCAAGGCAGGCAAAGAATTCCCGGTAAAAACGGGCGACCGATTTTGGCTGCAGGCCAATGGCTTTTGAGAGGCCGTCGCTGGTGCTGATGCGCAGGAGATGATCGATAAAATCGAACTCGACCTCGAAGGTGCGCTCGCCATAAGGCATCGGCGAGGTGGTCAGTCCGCGTGCGGTCAGGTAGAACGGAACGTGCCATGAATGGTTGAGCCAGGGTGTCTGGACAAGGCGAACCTTCCCTACGATCTGGGTCCACATGTGGAGCGTGGCGCAGGTGTCCTTCCAGCCACTGAACGGCAGGGCCGGCCAGTTCGGATTGCCGGGCGCGATGCCTGAAGCCGTTGAGAGAGGCATTGTTCCTCCTGCTCGATGAGTCCAACCTGATTATGCGCCAGCCACATTGTTTTTGACAGCGCGGGTGGCGAATTTTTACATACAGCTGCGGCATAGGGTTGGCGCTGCTGGTCCGTCACTCGGGCTCGAGCTTTTGCTGGTCCGGATCGGCTGGCGAGGACCGCTTTTTGCGCCCCCGGTTGGCAGCTACCACTCCGACTCCCAGTAGTGCCAGGCCCAGCATGGTCCCGACCGATGGGGTCGACAGCCAATGAAGCGGCTGTCCGGGACTTTCGGAGGGTTCCTCTACCTGGGGATCGGACAACGCCCTGGCGGGGCTCGCGCTGCGGTGCTGTTCGCCCGCGAACAGTGGAATCATTTCCCTGATGAATGGCGCGATATCTTGGGGGCCCCTGCTCGACAGCCAGTTTCCGTCGTGAACGACTTCTTCGTTCAGCCAGGTGGCCCCGGCATTCACCATGTCATCGCGCATACCGGGCCAGGAAGTGAGCCTGCGGCTGCGCACCAGCCCGGCCGACGTCAGCACCGACGGGGCCTGGGACATCAGGGCGACCGGCTTTCCCAGCGCATCCAGGTCACGGACGAAGGAGCGCGCCAGCGCCGACTGCCGCAGCAGGTCGGGACTGATATAGCCGCCGGGGATGAGAAGACCGTCGTAGTCTGCCGCGGTGGCCTCGCTTACTGTCTTGTCGACGTGGATGAGTTCGGCTGGCTGGTGGACATTCATGCCGCGGATCCTGCCGGGATGCAAAGCGATAACGTCAACGGTGGCGCCGGCTTGCTTGAGTGCCGCGACGGGTGCGGTGAGTTCCACCTTCTCGAATCCGTCGGCTGCCAACACGGCAATCCGCTTGCCATTCAGTTTGCGGGGTTCGTTCATCATCGCCTCCGGTGCACACTCTGTTTCTGACAGAGTTGCACGGAGTCGCTTTAGTTCCCCACTGGCGTGTGCCCATACCGGTTCGCCATGCGTCATCGTCGACGCAGACGGGCGCGCGCCAAAACCAAAAAGGCCCGCAAGCTTACGCTGGCGGACCTTGACGAATTCTGGTGGGAAGTACAAGTTTCGAACTTGTGAGCCCTGCAGTGAGAGTGTCGGGTTGCCATGATCGAGAAGCATTATGGCCAGTTACGAAATCAAATCGAAGCTGACGCCCTTCGAAAGCTAGCGTTATATCTCCTACTCCTGTATCGAGGCACAAGGAGCACAAATGGAGGTCCTTGACTTTGGCGCAACAGTGCCAGTTGCTGAAAATATCGCTTAATGCTTCATTCAGTTCGGACGGGTTATCGACTGCGAGGATTGCTGGGAGGCTCATCGACCTCCACGCAGGAAGCCTGTGCACCGTCTCCGCACGACCTCGTCCCCTTTGCGCATTCCAAAATCGGCTCCTTTACCCATTTGTAGAGCTCGTCTTGCATGCTCGCTGGTTTTGCCAGTGCTTCATGGGTCAGTGCGAAACCTTTGGCTACACTGGAGAAAACCGTCGCACTCGCTTTACTGACAACCAAGCCAATTGGGGGAGTTTCCAAAGTCTCATATGCCGCCCTAGTTACCAACAGGTCGCAATGCGTTCGTGTTAAACGCTTTTTATCCACATCGCTCCAAGAAGAAGTAAGTAATTGTTGAAAATCATTTTCCTCAATTGGAGTGAGAACGCGCAGTTGCTGATTCGCGCTTAGTATTCGTCCTAGATTTGCGATGCTTGCGCCTGACCCCGGCGAGCCCAGAGTTATTGTGTTTCCGAACGAGTTTAACGCGCGATGACCAAAAGCTGTTTTGACATGAAGAAGATACGCCCTTGCCAAAATTCCGCCTAAGCTGTGGCCAATTAAGACGATTTGCTTATATTTCTTGGATAAAAGTGCGTCTATCTCGCGTGCCATTTCGTCTCGTAGTTGCGTTGCAGATGGTCCCTTTCGTAACAGGAAACTATCATAATCGACAACGTAAACGTCGAGTGCATGGTTGAATGAGTCGTCTGAGGCGATTAGGTGCGGCCAAAATGCGTTAGTCGCTACGTTGAGCCAAGTTTCCCGCGAACCAAAGAGGCCATGAATGAAAACCACGGCAATTTTGTCCTGGCAGCGCGTAACGCACAGTTCGTCAACTGACTCACGCTTTAGACGAACAATGGGCGCTCGGGCAGTAGCATTCGGACCATCAGTATATTCAGATGCAGCATGTGCCGGCCATGGCTTCGACAGGAAGAGCAGGCAGAAAAATCCCGCGCCGAACAGAAGCATAATACGCATGTTTTCTCCCTGTGCAGTTTATCGAGTGCTCAGTTGACGGATCTATGCTATTAGATCAATGCTTAATTGACAAGGATTATTAGTTCGAAAGTGGTGCAGGTAGCAAATCTCCTCCGCCGGCCAGTCCGGCAATAGCGCGCATCCGCCCAATGTACCGCGCCCAACGTTCACGCCACGGTATATCCAATAGACTTTCCAACCATAGCGCCTCCCTTAGTCCAGAACTGTTACTCAGGGGTACGTTAAGCCAATAGTCGATTTACATCAGTGACTGTGCGAGCGGTGCAGCTGTGCTAAAGGGAGTTCAAGTGTCGCGTCCGGCGAACGTATTTTCCTCTCCAAAGAACTTAGCAGCGCTGTAGTCCTTACGCGCAACGGCAGTCCCTTTAATTGCGCGTATGCCTTAACGATACGATCGTCCCCCCCTTGGTTGCCCCGCATCGAATCTCCAAATGATTCAGCACGTCCTTGTAGCTGTTGACAACACTCAGTTTTCCACTGTTTGCGCCTATGCTGTAGGGATCGCAAAGGGCACACCAAGCATAGAGATCAGCATCGTTGTTGGCATAGGCTGTATGCCGGCTTACTCGTCGCGCACATCCCTTGATGCTGCATTTGCACGTGTACGGTTTCTTGTCGAGCCCCGACACCAATCGCTTCAGTTCAACCTGCAGAGTCCCAAGCAAACCAGATGCGGCCTGATCGAGCACCAATTTTGCGTACGACGCGTGTTTGACCACAACCTCCTGTGAAGTCTTGTCTTCGTACTTCCCGAACGTTATTTGCATACGGATTTTTCCGGGCCTAAGTTCCTAAAGTAGCTTTGACGGCCTGCACACGTGCGCCTTACCACTGCGCGAATTCTTCCGCAGTGTCGGCAGCCAAACTGAAAACAAGCTCCACAGAGTCGATGCCTTTGCTTCTTGCATGCTGTTCAATAACGCGCATCGTATCCTGTTCACGATGGTTTTCCAACGTCGCGCACATGAATTCGGCGTCGGCATCGGTAAGTTCATCAATCTTTGCTTTCACTTCAGGATGCGGTGCAAGGAGCGCTTACGTGCATTTTCAAGTTGCTCTCGAGATGGCCTGTTCATACCTGTTCTTCAACCGGCTACGGGCCGCATCGGGGCACCACGTCTGTACCAACTGTTTTCCTAGCTAAGATAGCCGAAGACGTATTTCTTGAACTGAGCCGTCTTTTTTTTTGAACCGCTCCTACTCCTCGTAACTAATAATTTTCGCCAGCTAAAAGAGCATTAGTCGCCACCACGCGTAAGCGCAGCCATGTCGACCTTACCAGCAATCCATCTCATTCTCATACGGCTGCTCGATGACCTGCGGGGGTACGACATCAGCTCAAAGGCGAAGCCCTCTTTGCGTCGAATCGTGGCCCACAGTGGGCCCGACACGCTTCCGATGATGTTCGCAGGGAACGCATCATCGCGATCAATTGCGAACAGGTGGAAATGTTCGTCTACGTACGCCACAATCTGCTCTGGCGAGAGTTGCGTAAAATTAGGCATCATTTTTTACTGTCCCGCCGGTTTGGCGACGGTAGAAGTACTACCCGCATCGTCTAAGGCCTTGCGCCGACTGTCGAATTGGGACTTATCGTGCGTTGATAACGTCACATGCTCATCGCAAGCTGGCATCACACTGAATGCGCCCGCATTCGTCGTGAGACGTAGAGTGTCGCAATCGGCCTTCGATAACGTCACATCCCATGCGATCTGCGTTTGCTTGATACGACAATTCATAGCTGCCTTGGTTTCGTTTCATCCGGAATCGAAATCGGTAACGACTCGAGCATCATGGGCCCAACTAAGATGGGTAATCCGCTGATGAGCCCACGGTGCGGAGTGCACACCATTTACAACGAACGACGCGTGTCGAGAAGGACGTTGATGACGATTCCAAGGCCGCCGCTCTCCTCTTCGCCCCGTGCTGTTCAGGTCACTGCCAACGTTCACCAACATTAACTCGGGAGCGCATGTCGCTGGCGAGCAATCAGCAAGGTGTCGATTGCCTCGGAGGTATCGACTCTAAAAAACTCGCGTCCCTGGTTGGTGCGCTTGCTGTGTAGGGCCTCATGTACGAACCGTTCGGCTGCGGCGCAATCGACCACCGCGACTGTGTAAATCACTTCGAATGCCTGAGGTACGCCCGTGGCTGAGTTTAGTTCGCGCAAGCGCGAGCTAACGTCGCGTGTAGTCATGCCAATTTTGACCAGTCCGGGCATTGATGGATTGGTGAGGATATACACGATACCGCTCCCTGCCGGTGGTGTCGGAATAGCTGTGCTTTCGGCCAGCGCGGTGGGCACGGCCACAAGTGCTTTGTTGGCCAAGTATTTGTCTATTTCTACATCGATCCTGGCCATCCAGGCCTCTTGTGCTAACGCATGCTCGCGTCGGCTCGACAGTTCAAAATGGCCCAAGACAAAATCACGCTTGATTTTTTTCCACTTTCGATCATCGACCAAACCAAACTGCGCCGTTGGAATAAGCCGGAGGCGCGCCTCTGCGAGATCCTGAATGTGATCGTCGATAGTCGCAATGTGCTTTTCTTTAATGTGACCACTCCAAACGAAGATACAAACGCCTGGTACCGCCACGATCACGAAGAACCAAAACAAAAATTCGCCCATATCAATCCAATCGAATTACGTCAACATCCATGCCCTATCGCTGAGGCACATGGCCACGTGCTTGAACTCATCAGCAGGCACGGTTTCAGCGTCAAAGGATCCAGAGGGCCGGGGCCGCCGGGCTTGCTTTGTGTACGAGGAAGCACCCGAAATTCCCTTACTGTCACCGGCATTAGTATTAAATGATCACGAACGCTAGACATAGTGTTTCTCGATCAGGTTCGCGGTGCAGGGCCAGACTATCGATCGGTCCCTTACCTGTGTCGTAGCGCCTTTTGCAAGTGCTTACAGAACTCTGCAATGTTGCAATATCATAATGCTTTTACGAGCACCCGACGCATATTACTTTGGACTTCAAGGCGCCGCCCGTGTCGTGGGGTCGCGTAGCGCGAACCTGGCCTTCCCATTATTGATCTGAGGTCTGACGATGCGACTCCTGGTCCAACTTCAAGCTTGCCACGCGAACAACAAACGCCGTAGACTGGAACATTCGCTCGAACGATAACGGGCAGTCGTCGAGTGCTGCCAAAACTGCGCGATACGCTCATTAATGATGCAACCGCGTTTCGACGATTACCGTAGTCGAATTCACTCTCGGAACTCCGGTTGTCGACTGAGGCAATACGTCCAATTAAATAGTTATTCCCAATCCCATGTATCTATTCATCGAAAACAACTGGCTGTCGATCCTGTCAATAATTATCGGTATCCTTGTCTCGTGTTTCTTCTTTTGGCTTCAGCAAAAGCAAGGGGCGTCGGCGACCGCTGAGCGAAAGAAACGCGCGACCGTGGAACTTCTGGACGTCGTCGAAAGTTACATTATTAACAAGCAACGTCTGTCCGAGCAAGTCATTGATAACCTCATTTATGCCTCAGAACGTGACCATGTAGTAGACCTGCGACCAGCCTGCACTGCTGTTTCACTGCTTCAGGATGTCGCGTTGCGCCTGCAGCGGAGCCGACACCTAGACATACCGCAGAAATCAGATTATTCCGAGGCTATCGAGTTGCTCATTCGCGAAATTCGAACTCATCGTGAGCCCCTGCGTGCGAAAGACCTTGATGAAAAACTTTCGCGCGAGTTGGTGTCGCTACTCAATTTACTCCCGTATGAAAAGGCAACTGAAGCGCAACAGCTCCTCACAACGATAACAACAAGGGTCCAGAAACGAGCAATGGAAAATCAGGCGAAGCATACAAAAGATCTCGTGGCGGCTTCAATATCACTATTGTTTGGTGTACTCGCTATGGTGACCACGGGTGTGCTCGGAAACAAAGCGTTCGCAGCGATCAGCAGTGACGCCCTTGCATCAACCCTAGCCAAAGTATCACCGGTATTCGGCGTCACTATGTTAGGAACGTTGGTTCTAGCAGCACTTGTAATTGCAATTCGCGCCCGAAAAACTTCACTCGGGCTTGAGGTTAGACTGCGGCAGAAGCTTTAAAGGCGTTGAGCCATAACAAAAAACAGATGCCCCCCACGTCAATTCATAACTGCCGAGCGCCTGCTTTACTCTGGCGGCGACATGGTCTCGGTCGGATCATTGGCTGCGAATGTGTGGGGAACAATTGATTATTATTGCCGGACCAATAAAGTTATAGCATGTCGCAGCAGGCGAGGGAGAATCTAACCGCAGACGAGCGATTTAACCGTGTACTGTCACAGTCCAGCAAGCGCCGGCCTGTGCTACGGGACGAAGAAACCCGCGCCAGACGGTCCTCGACTTCACAGTGCTGGTCGGCAGTGCAGAGTATAAAAATTGGCTGTCGTGTAGTTGATGGTCGAATCCGTTGCTGACGTTTGACCCTCAACTGTTGTACGCAGCTGCGTGGTGCTTATGGCTATCTGCCCACTCGCGCTGCGACGGACTTCCATCCCTCAACACGAGCCACATTCCCATGTGTTCGGTTTGGCGCGCGTTGAACATCTGAGCGATCTCAACAGTTGTGCATGCCACCGCGATCGATTCGACGTTATAACCGTCGTCGTCAACCGAGCCGTATAGGTCGAGCATCAATCCTTCATCATAGGCGTAACCAGAATACAGGTCACCGCGACGATACGCTGCCCCACTTTGTCGGGAAGCTTGTGGGCACTTTCACGCGCCTAGTTCAATCGTGAACTTCACGCCGCCGTTGCTGGTGCAACTCGAACCGTCGGAATCTGCCCGCTCATGTCCGTCGCAGTTTTCCGTACTCTTTCCGTACTTCGTCCTAAAATGTAAAAAAGGCCTGCGACGCGAGTGGCAAGCCTTTGATAACAAACGAATTTTGGTGGGAAGTACAAGTTTCGAACTTGTGACCCCTGCAGTGTGAATGCAGTGCTCTACCCCTGAGCTAACCTCCCGAAGTGGCCCGTATTATGACACATCCATAACGAAACGTCACGCCTCGCCGTCGTACTCACGCGGACCCGTCCTAAAGCGCACAAATCTCGTATCGCACGTCGCAGCGGTCATTCGCTTGCTGGCCCGCGACAAGATAGGTGTCCCACCCCAGACGCTTGCCGCCAGATTCCGCGTCCAGGCACATGCCCCGCACGTGTGCCGCAAGCAGCACCAGTTCCACTTCGTATTCGAGCGACACGCCGGTGAACATGGTCAGCATGCTCCGCAAGGCGCGCGCAGCCA
>DASWSX010000231.1:0-32587 GCA_036402435.1 Telluria sp.
GCCGTCGTCGGCGATGTGATGGGTAAGCTGCACCCGCACGGCGACCAGTCGATCTACGACGCGCTGGTGCGCATGGCGCAGGACTTCTCGCTGCGCTATCCGCTGATCGATGGCCAGGGTAACTTCGGCTCGCGCGACGGCGACGGCGCCGCGGCGATGCGCTATACCGAGGCGCGCCTGTCGCCGATCGCCAAGCTGCTGCTCGACGAGATCGACCAGGGCACCGTCGACTTCCAGTCCAACTACGACGGCCAGCACAAGGAGCCCAAGGCCCTGCCCGCGCGCCTGCCGATGGTGCTGCTCAATGGCGCCTCGGGCATCGCGGTCGGCCTGGCCACCGAGATCCCTTCGCATAACCTGGGCGAAGTGGCGCAGGCCGCCGTCGCGATGATCCGCAATCCGAAAATCACCCACGCCGAGCTGATGGCCTTTATCCCGGGCCCGGACTTCCCTGGCGGCGGCCAGATCATCACCCCGCCATCTCAGATCGCCGAGATGTACGGCAGCGGCCGCGGTTCGATGAAGGTGCGCGCGCGCTGGAAGATCGAGGAGCTGGCGCGCGGCCAGTGGCAGGCGGTCGTCACCGAACTGCCGCCTGGCTGCTCGTCGCAGAAGGTCCTCGAGGAGATCGAGGAGCTGACCAATCCGAAGGTCAGGATGGGCAAGAAGGCGCTGTCGCCGGAGCAGCTGGCGCTCAAGCAGCTGGTCCTCGGTTCGCTCGACACCATCCGCGACGAATCGGGCCGCAACGCGCCGGTGCGCCTGGTGTTCGAGCCGAAGTCGAAGAACCAGGACCAGGCCGAATTCATGCTGATGCTGCTGGCGCATACGTCGCTGGAGTCGTCCAACTCGATCAACCTGGTGATGATCGGCGGCGATGGCCGCCCGCGCCAGAAGGGCCTGTCCGATATCCTGCAGGAGTGGATCGACTTCCGCTTCGTCACGGTGCGCCGCCGGACCGAATTCAGGTTGGGCAAGGTCGACGACCGCATCCACATCCTCGAGGGCCGCGAAGCGATCCTGCTGAACATCGACAAGGTGATCCAGATCATCCGCAATTCGGATGAGCCAAAGCCGGCGCTGATCGCCGAGTTCCGCCTGTCGGACCGCCAGGCCGAGGACATCCTCGAGATCCGCCTGCGCCAGCTGGCTCGCCTCGAAACCATCAAGATCCAGCAGGAGCTGGCCGAGCTGCGCAAGGAAAAAGGCACGCTGCAGGACATCCTCGACAATCCGGCGACGATGAAGCGCTTGATCATCAAGGAGATCGAGGCCGACGCCAAGCAGTTCGGCGACCCGCGCCGCACCCTGATCGAAGAAGCGCAGCGGGCGGCCGTTGAGCAGAAGGTCGTCGACGAGCCGGTCACGGTGATCATCTCCGAAAAAGGCTGGGTGCGCGCGCGCACCGGCGTCGGACACGAGATCGCCCAGTTCACGTTCAAGGCGGGCGACTCGCTGTACGGCGCATTCGAGTGCCGCACGGTCGACAGCCTGCTCGGCTTCGGTGACAACGGCAAGATCTATTCGGTGCCTGTAGCCGCACTGCCTGGCGCACGCGGGGATGGCGTGCCGATCACCACGCTGGTCGACCTGTCCGGCGGCGCCGATGGGCGTCCGGTGCGCATCCTTCACTACTTCGCTGGCCCTGCCACGACGCGCCTGATGCTGGCCTCGAGCGCGGGCTACGGCTTCATGGCGCAGGCTGGCGACATGGTCAGCCGGCTCAAAGGCGGCAAGGCGTTCATCACGCTCGACGACGGCGCGCTGCCGCTGGTTCCGCGCGTGGTTGCGGAGAACGCGAGCGCGGTGGCCTGCCTGTCGGAGAAGGGGCGCCTGCTGGTGTTCGGCCTGGATGAACTGAAGACGCTGTCCAACGGCGGCCGCGGGGTCACCTTGATGGAGCTGGAGGACAAGGAGAAGCTGCTGGCTGTGCAGCCGATTACGCAGAAGGGTGTGATCGTGACCGGCATCTGGGCGACCAAGCCGCGCGATGTTCCGCTGTCGGCGTCGGGGCTTGCGCCGCACATCGGCAAGCGCGCCCGCAAGGGCAAGCCGCTGGTGGCCAAGGTCAAGGTTCAAGACCTCAAAGCCAACGGCTAAGACGAAAAAAAAGGACAGGCGCAAACCTGTCCTTTTTCACTTCAAGCGCCAGCTGTTACTTGCTTGCGGCTTTCTTGATATCGGCAGCAGCTTCGGCTTTCACTTCAGCCGTCTTGGCCGCAGCGATCGCTTTGTCTTCAGCGGCTTCCAGGGCTACCTTCTCTGCCTTGACGTCAGCCTTGATCATCTTCTTTTCCGCGGTCAGGTTTGCCGAAGCCATTTTTTTCTCGGCCTTGGCTTCCGCTTTCATGCGGTCTTCCGGATCGGCTTCAGCGACGTGTTCGTGCGCATCGGCGTGCTTCTCCAGCGCCTTCGATTTGGCTTCAGCCTTCTTCTCCATGGCCTTTGCAGTTGCCTTGGTCGACTTGGCGTCAGCCTTGGCCGCCACCTTGGCTTCCTTTGCCTGCGCCTTGGCGACGTCTTCCGTGGCTTCATGATGCGCCTTGACGACTGCCTTGGTGGCTGGCGTCGTGACGCCAACGGTGGTGGTCGAGGTGGTGGTGGTTGCGGTTTGTGCAAATGCCGAGGTGGCGAACAGGCCGGCGATCAGGGTTGCGAGTACTTTATTCATGGTTGGACCTTTTCTTCTAGTAGTGGATGGGACAGGTCCAGAATAGGCACTGCTCAGCAGCAGGTCTGTACGATGGCGCACTAAGCATGTAACTGTTGTAAGTACGGCCGGCGGGCAAAAAAAAAGGCGCCCCGGCTTTCCGGAACGCCCGCCGTTACTGGCCCCCTGCCCTATTTACCTGCACCTGGGCGCGAGTACAAATCGATGATTTCGGACACGCCGTCGCTGCAGGCGTTACAGAATCTTTCACTTCGGTCGAACATCAGGCACTGCATTTCGGAGCGGTAGAAGCCTTTTGCCTCGTAATTCGCCCCTTCGAACGCGCCCACCACGTGCCGGTTCGGCGACTTTGAGAACAGCTGCTCGTTGAAGCGCAGGTCTTCGCGAAACAGCGCGCTCATTTCCGACTCCGGCCGGTTCGCCGCACGCAGGGCCGCACGCTTCTTCTGGTAGGCGCGCGACGCTTCTTCGAATTCTGCCTTCGGCCACGCGGTGGGCAGCGCGGTGCCGTCCCTGACGTGCTTCTTCCATTTGACCTTGGACGGATCGCGCAGCGCCGTGACGTTGGGCTCCCACGGTTCCATCCGCGCGCCGGTGGACTGGTATGACACCGGCGAGGTGTAGTACTCGTCGGCCAGGCCGGCAAAGTGGTGGCCGAATTCGTGCACGAACAGGTAGTTGGCCCAGTCGTTGCCCGCCGCCGCGGTGCTGAACTGGCCGAAGATGCCGCCCCCGCCGTAGGTCTCGTTGTTGACCAGGATTTCGATGAACTCGTACGGCGCGTGCTGGGCGATCTCGCGCAGCGCGCTGTTGTCGAGCGTGAGGATATAGCGCTCGCTGCCGAAGATGTCGTAGCGGGTGCCCAGCGCCGACGGATTGTGCACGCCGGTCGATGGGCGCGAGATGCCCGATTTCTCGGTCGGCACCGCCAGCGCCCAGACGTTGAAGTCCTTCGCGCGTTCCTTGAAAGGCGATACCGTGAACAGGTAGTCGGCCAGCCTGCGCGCATCGGCTTCGAACTTCTTCATGTCGCGCGCGGTGTAGCCGTCTCCCATCACCAGCAGGTCCACCTTTTGCGGCGACGGGCCGCTGACGCGGATCGGGATCGGCTTCGCCGGCGCCGCGGCCTGCTTCTTCACGACTTCCTGCGCATCCGGATCGACGTCGACGCTCCACACCACCGAGAACTCGTTGCGCTCGTCGCGCTTGAGGATGCGTACCCGCACCGGCTTGCCGAACTTCGGGAAGCGCACCGATTCCTGGAAGCCGCGGTCCATCTTGCCGGCTTCCTCGGTGGTGCGCCACTCGCCGAAGATGGTCGAGAAGCCGCGCGAGTACAGCAGGTCGCCGGTTTTGGCGTCGACCACTTCGACCTTGTTCTGGCCGCGGTTGGTGGTATCAAAAGCTTGCGAGAGGTCGCCGGGCCAGGCCAGCGGTTCGATGACGACCCGTTCGAGCGCGTACTGGTCGTGCAGCGCGTTACCGCTGTGAAGATAGTCGACGCGGACAGTGGCCGGCTGCTGCGCGCAGGCGGCGCCTGCTGCAAATACAAGCGCGGCCGCACACAGGCGGCTGAGGGAAAACGGCATGGCAGTTCCTAGCGGGCGTTGGATTGTGCTGCATTGTAATCCTGACTGCTCCCGTTGCGGTACTGGTACATCGGCTGGCGCACGGCGATCGGCCTGATGTCGAGGCGCAGCTTGTAGATGGAGTAGGCGTCGGTCAGCGGCGACTGGTAGCCGACGCTTTCCTGCACGCGGCTTAGCCTGAACTCGAAGCCGAGGTCGGACTGCTTGTCGAACGGGCTGCTCATGGCCACGCCGATGGCGTCGAGCTGGTCGCTGTCGATCAGTTTGGCCATCAGGTCGACCACCGCGCTGTTGGCGAGGATGTCGGCGGTGAACAACGGGCCGTTGTAATAAGGCCGCGATGGATTGAGCTTGCCGTCGGCCTTGTCGCGCGCCGGCGTGATCGCGCCGCTGGCCAGGTTGAAGCGGTCGCCGTTGTCGAGGTAGCTGAGCTTGACGTTGCTGACGTTGAACTCGCCCTGCTGCGCGGTGGCTTCGCTCATGTCGAGCAGCAGCGCGCCGCGGTAGCCGAGCACCTCGACCTCGCGGTCGGCGCCAACCACCATCGCGGTATTTTCGTCGATGCCCAGGCCAAGCTTGTAGCCTTTCTTGAGCATGGCGGGCAGCATGCGCGCGAACCGTCCGCGGATCAGGAGGTGCTGGTCGACGAAGACGTCGTCGCCGATGAAGCCCAGGCCCGGCGCAATCTCGGCGCCCTCGGCCACGCCCTTCCTGAGCGTGGAGAGCACGGTGCCGGCCTTATAAAACATGGTGCTGCTCATGACTGCCGCACCGGCGCTGGTGCCGGCGATGACGCCGCCGCGCCGGTACATGTCCCACAGCGCGTCGAGCACCAGCGTATTGCTGCCGTCCGCGCGGCGCAGCGCGCGCGTGATGCGGGCCTGGTCGCCGCCGGCAAAGTAGGCGCCGCCGGCAGTGCGAATCGCTTCGGCGAGCAGGGGATCGTCGGCGGCGGCGAGGGCGTCGCTGGCCACGGGCACCGCGAACGCCCTGGCGCCGTAGCTGTTGAGCCGGGCGACATTGGCGTCCCCGGCGTTTTTCGGATTGGCGGAGGCGGCGCCGAACACCGCGATGCGCGCGCCCTCGCCGCCGGCCAGCTTGACGATGCGCGACCAGACCGCGGCGTTATCGCCACGCAGCCCGCCGCCGATGATGACCAGTGAACCCTTGGGCGCCGCCACCTGCGCGGCATGGCCCTGTGCGCCCACCAGGAGCGCGACCAGCAGCACTGCATCCCTGAACACGCGATTCAACATGGCGCAGCCTTTCAGGCGGGTCGGTTCACAAAACCCAGCATACCCGCATGCCTTCCGGCGATATTGCTTGCCGTCAACTATCCCGGGCCGTTACGTAGCCGGACGGGATGTTTACATTAGATTAATAGATAATCAAAGCAGGGACTGTTAGGTACAACACAATCAGGCACGACAATGCACGCAAAAACCCATCCAATCTCGGTACAGGACAGCAGCGCATATTTCCGGCTCACCAGCTTTCATTTCGGTACGCGCGGCCAGGGCAAGAAGGTGTATATCCAGGCGGCGCTGCACGCGGACGAGATCCCCGGCATGCTGGTCGCCCAGTTCCTGCGCCAGGAGCTGACCGCGCTCGAGGAGGCCGGCAAGCTGCGCGGCGAGGTGATCCTGGTGCCGGCCGCCAACCCGGTCGGGCTGTCGCAGGCGATCTACGGCGCGCCGTTTGGCCGCTTCGACCTGTTCACGGGCACCAACTTCAACCGCGCCTATAAACATGTGGCCGACGACCTGAAGAAGTCGCTCGACGGCTTGCTGGGCGGCGACGCGGCCGCCAACGTGGCGCTGGTCCGCGAACACGCGCGCCAGTCGGTCGAACAATGGAAGCCCGCAACCGACACCGAAGCGCTGAAAAAGATCCTGCTGTCGATGGCGATCGACGCCGACATCGTGCTCGACCTGCATTGCGATACCGAGGCGGTAGTGCATCTCTATACCGGCACGCCGCTGGCCGGCGCCGTGCGCCCGCTGGCCGCGATCATGGGCGCGCACGCGGTGCTGCTGGCCCTGCAGGCCGGCGGCGAGCCGTTCGACGAAGCCTGCAGCCGCCTGTGGTGGGACCTGGCCGCGCATTTCGGCCCGGCGTTCCCGCTGCCGCCGTCGTGCGTGGCCACGACGGTCGAGCTGCGCGGCGAGGCCGACGTCAGCTACGAACTGGCCCGCAAGGATGCGAAAGGATTGCTGCAGTACCTGGCGCACGAGGGCGTGATCGACCAGCCCGCTCACGCCCTGCCCGCAGCGCTGTGCGAGCCCACGCCGCTCGAAGGCGTCGAGCCGATCGACGCGCCCCATGCGGGAATCCTGGTGTTCCTGAAAAAGCCGGGGGACAAGCTTGAAGCGGGCGACGCCGTTGCCGACCTGGTCGATCCGGTCAGCGGCGCGGCAACGGTGCTGCGCTGCAGCGTCGCAGGCGTGTTCTTTGCACGCAGCGTGCATCGCCATGTGCTGCGCGGCATGACAGTCGGCAAGGTCGCCGGCCCGGTCGCGTTCCGCAGCGGGTCACTGCTGAGCCAGTAAGGTCAGGAGACGTAGATGTTGGGGAACGAGCGCTCCAGCAGCGTTTCGGGCTGGTGCAGCGGCGTGAAGCCTAACTGCGTAAACAGCTCGCGCCCATTGGCGTTCGGCAGCATCATGCGGCGCAGGCCCTGCAGGCTGGGGTGGGCCAGCAGGGTTTCCATCATCGCCCTGGCGTAGCCGCGTCCGCGGTATTCCGGCACCACGAACAGGTCGTCGATGCAGCCATAAGTGGCGTAGTCGGTCACGACGCGGACGAATGCTACCTGCCGGCCGTCGACATAGCCGCCGAAGCACAGCGAGTTCTCGATCGCGCGGTCGACCACGGCGCGCGGAATGCCGACCGCCCAGGTCGACTGCTCGCTCAGGAAACGGTAGATGAGGGGAACGTCGAGTTCCGATCGGTCGGTACTGATCTGCAAGGCGGACATGGCAAGGTCACCCAACGAAAAAATCCAATTCTACCGTCGAATTCCGGAAAGCGACGTTCGCGAACGGCGTTGACCGGCCTGACAATCGATCTGGCTCAGTGAGTCTTGAGATAGCGCCCGGCCCGGGCCGGTTCGCCGGCCAGGGAAGTCATCCGTTGGCAATCGCTGCAATGCCGCATAAATATCCAGCAGCCGGGCCAACCTGTTTATAATCAGGTATCAATAGGATCTCCACATGACTTCACAACTGTCCCAAAAAGGCGAGGCCTGGTCGGCCCGCTTCTCCGAACCGGTCTCCGACCTCGTCAAGCGCTACACCGCTTCCGTCTTCTTCGATAAACGCCTGGCCCTGTTCGACATCCAGGGCTCGCTGGCGCACGCCGAAATGCTGCAGGCGCAGGGCATCATCAGCGCCGCCGATCACGCCGAAATCGAGCGCGGCATGGCCCAGATCAAGGGCGAGATCGAAGCCGGCAGCTTCGAATGGCTGCTCGACCTCGAAGACGTCCACCTGAACATCGAAAAGCGCCTGACCGAACTGGTGGGCGACGCCGGCAAGCGCCTGCACACCGGCCGCTCGCGCAACGACCAGGTCGCCACCGACATCCGCCTGTACGTGCGCGCCGCGATCGACGACATCACCACGCTGCTGCACGGCCTGCGCAGCGCGCTGACCGACCTGGCCGAGCGCCATGCCGACACCATCATGCCGGGCTTTACCCACATGCAGGTGGCGCAGCCGATCACCTTCGGCCACCACATGCTGGCCTACGTCGAGATGTTCGGCCGCGATGCCGAGCGCATGCAGGATGCGCGCCGCCGCGTCAACCGGCTGCCGCTGGGCGCCGCGGCGCTGGCCGGCACCACCTTCCCGATCGACCGCGAGCGCGTCGCGCGCACGCTGGGCTTCGACGACGTCTGCCACAACTCGCTCGACGCCGTGTCCGACCGCGACTTCGCGATCGAATTCTGCGCCGCCAGCGCGCTGGTGATGACCCACATTTCGCGCATGTCGGAAGAACTGGTCATCTGGATGAGCCCGCGCGTGGGCTTCATCGACATCGCCGACCGCTTCTGCACCGGCTCGTCGATCATGCCGCAAAAGAAAAACCCGGACGTGCCGGAACTCGCGCGCGGCAAGACCGGGCGCGTGTACGGCCACCTGACCGCCCTGCTCACCCTGATGAAGGGCCAGCCGCTGGCCTACAACAAGGACAACCAGGAAGACAAGGAGCCGCTGTTCGACACCGTCGACACCGTCGTCGACACCTTGCGCATCTTCGCCGACATGGCCGGCGGGATCAGCGTCAAGCCCGACGCGATGCGCGCGGCGGCGCTGCAGGGCTACGCCACCGCGACCGACCTGGCCGACTACCTGGTCAAGAAGGGCCTGCCGTTCCGCGACGCCCACGAAGCCGTGGCGCGCGCGGTGCGCGCCTGCGACGACGCGAAATGCGACCTGTCCGAGATGTCGCTGGAACAGCTGCGGGCGTTTTCGCCGCTGGTGGGCGAGGACGTATTCGCGGTGCTGACGCTGGAAGGCTCGGTCGCCGCCCGCGACCATGTGGGCGGCACCGCGCCGAACCAGGTGCGGGCCGCGATAGCGCGGGTGCGGGCACAGCTGGCGAAATAATCAGCGCCCGGCGAGGCGCGATAAAACACCATAACGGAGATAAGCAGCATGTTCATGTCACTTTCGCGCTTCATTGACAGCCTCAATGAGAAAATCGCCAACGCGGTCAGCTGGGCGCTGCTGGCCGCGGTCATCATCTGCGCCGGCAATGCGCTGATCCGCTACACCTTCAATGCCAGCTCCAACGCCTGGCTCGAAATCCAGTGGTACCTGTACGGCGCCATGTTCCTGCTGGCCGCTTCCTACACCCTCAAGCGCGACGAGCATGTCCGCATCGATGTCATCGTGGGCCGCTTCTCGAAGCGCACCCAGGTCTGGATCGACCTGTTCGGCTTCCTGCTGTTCCTGCTGCCGGTGTGCCTCCTGATCCTGTACGACGCGATTCCGTTTGCCCAGGTGTCGATCGCCAGCCAGGAGATGTCGAGCAACGCGGGCGGCCTGATCGTGTGGCCGGCCAAGCTGCTGGTGCCGATCGGCTTCGCGCTGCTGATCCTGCAGGGCATCTCCGAGATCATCAAGCGGATCGCCTTCCTGGCCGGGAAAATCGACGGCCATGAATTCGCGAAGCACCAGAGCACGCCTGAAGAAGAAATCGAGGCCATCAAGCAGGCAAACAAGATCGCCTGACCCGACGCGGCGACAACAATAACTAAAGAGACTCATGGAACAATTCCTCATTGCGAACATGGCGCCGATCATGTTCGGCGCGCTTGTTGTCTTCCTGCTGTCGGGCTTCCCGGTGGCGTTTTCGCTGGCCGCCAACGGCCTGTTCTTCGGCCTGGTCGGCATCGAACTGGGCCTGCTGCGCCCGGAGCTGCTGCAGGCGCTGCCCAACCGGATCTTCGGCATCATGGCCAGCGACACGCTGCTGGCGATACCCTTCTTTACCTTCATGGGCCTGATCCTGGAAAGGTCGGGGATGGCGGAGGACCTGCTCGATACGATCGGCCAGTTGTTCGGGCCGATCCGCGGCGGCGTCGCGTACGCGGTGATTTTTGTCGGCGCCCTGCTGGCCGCAACCACCGGCGTGGTGGCGGCGTCGGTGATCTCGATGGGCCTGATTTCGCTGCCCGTCATGCTGCGCTACGGTTACAACAAGCGCATTGCGACCGGCGTGATTGCCGCTTCCGGCACGCTGGCCCAGATCATCCCGCCGTCGCTGGTGCTGATCGTGATGGCCGACCAGCTGGGCCGCTCTGTCGGCGACATGTACAAGGCCGCGTTCATCCCGGGCCTGCTGCTCACCGCGATGTATGCCGGCTATGTGCTGGCGGTCTCGATCTTCAAGCCGCACCACGTGCCGGCCCTGCCGCTGGAAGCGCGCAACCTGCGCGAGCCGAACGGCGACAGCGGCGTGCGTTCGCTGCTGGTGCTGGTGGCCGCCGCCGTCGGCGTCGCGTTTGCGTTTTCCGCCGGCTGGGGCGCTAGCCACCCGAACCTGGCCTCCGATGAACTGGGCATTTATTCGGCGGCCGCCGGCATCGCGGCCGCGTTCGTGCTCGCGCTGGCCAACCGCTTCCTGAAACTGGGCATGCTTTCGCGCATGGCCGAGAAGGTCGTGTTCGTGCTGGTGCCGCCGCTGGCGCTGATCTTCCTGGTGCTCGGCACCATCTTCGTCGGCATCGCCACGCCGACCGAAGGCGGCGGCATGGGTGCGATGGGCGCGCTGATCCTGGCGCTGCTGAACGGCCGCCTGACCTGGCCCCTGCTCAAGCAGGCGATGAATTCGACCACGCGCCTGGCCTGCTTCGTGATGTTCATCCTGATCGGCTCGACCGTGTTCGCGCTGGTGTTCCGCGCGGTGAACGGCGACCTGTGGGTCGAGCACCTGCTGACCGGCCTGCCGGGCGGCGTGCTGGGCTTCCTGATCGTCGTGAACATCATGTTTTTCCTGCTCGCGTTCTTCCTCGACTTCTTCGAGCTGGCGTTCATCCTGGTGCCGCTGGTCGGGCCGGTGGCCGAAAAGCTGGGCATCGACCTGATCTGGTTCGGCGTGCTGCTGGGGGTGAACATGCAGACCTCCTTCATGCATCCGCCGTTCGGATTCGCGCTGTTCTATCTAAGATCGGTGGCGCCCAAAGAGGTAAAGACCGCCGACATCTACTGGGGCGCGATCCCGTTCGTCTGCATCCAGGTGATCATGGTCACCCTGATCATCGCGTTCCCGCAGCTGGTGTCGGTAGAGCAGAAAGTCGACATGACCGAGCAGCTCGAACTGCGTATCGATGCGCCGGCCCCGGACCAGGAGCTGCAGCTGCCGCAGACGCCAGCCCAGGAAGAAGAAGACCAGACGCCGCAGCTGGACTTCTCCACCGACGCCGAGAAAAAGTAGCGGGAATCACATGAGCATAGGCGGAAAAACCTTCGAGGAGGCGCTCGGGGCGCTGGACGACATGAGCGGCGGGATGGTGGCGATCGGGCGCGACGAGCACCTGGCGCGCATCGCCAAAGCCCAGGCGCGCATGCGCGAGCTTGGCATGGCGGCGATCTGGCTGAACGCGGGCACCAACCTCACCTACTTCACCGGCACCAAATGGCATCCGAGCGAACGCATGGTCGGAGCGATCCTGCCGGCCAGCGGCGCGCTCGAGTACATCGCACCGGCATTCGAGGAATGCACGCTGCAGGGGTTCATGCTGGTCGAAGGCGCGGTCAACTGCTGGGACGAGCACGAGAGCCCGTACCAGCTGTTCATCGACGTGTTGGGACGAATGGGAATCGCGGCCAGCGCCGCCCTGCCGCCGCGCATCGGCATGTGCGAGAGCGCGCCGTGGTTCATCGCCGACGGGGTGCGCAAGCTGGCTGCCGGCTACGAGCTCGATAACGCCAGCGCGGTGACCGCGTTCTGCCGCTCGCGCAAGTCAGGCGCGGAAATCGCGCTGATGCAGCGCGTGAAGGACATGACGCTCGCGGTGCACAAGGCGGCGGCCAGCATCCTCTACGCGGGCATCACGACCGTGGAGGTGGCCGACTTCATCGCGCGCGCCCACCGCAAGGTCGGCGCGCCCGGCTCGTACTTCTGCATCGTGCTGTTCGGCGAAGCGACAGCCTATCCGCACGGCGTCAACTATGTGCAGACGCTGAAGGACGGCGACATGGTACTGATCGATACCGGCTGCCAGCTCAAGGGCTACATCTCCGACATCACGCGCAGCTATGTGTTCGGCGAGGCGACCGAGCGCCAGCGTTTTGTCTGGAACGCGGAAAAGGCCGCGCAGCAGGCCGCGTTCGACGCGGCCCGGCTGGGCGTTGCGTGCCGCCGGGTCGACGAAGCGGCGCGCGCCTCGCTCGAGCGCGACGGTTTCGGGCCCGGCTACAAGCTGCCCGGCCTGCCGCACCGCACCGGCCACGGCATCGGCATGGACATCCACGAGTGGCCCTACCTGGTCGGCAGCGACGACACGCCGCTCGACGTCGGCATGTGTTTTTCGAACGAACCCATGATCTGCATCCCGGGCGAGTTCGGTATCCGCCACGAGGACCATTTCTACATGACGGCCAGCGGCCCGCGCTGGTTTACCGGACCCGCGCATTCGATCGAGCACCCGTTCGGCCAAGGCGCCGGGCGGCGCGATTAATGAACGCCGAACCTGTTTTTACCGAAGGTTTATAATCAAAATACAAGCCGGATGAGCCTGCCAAATGCAATAACCGGCTGGTCCTGCCGGCATGTACCGACAGTCGTTTTTTGAAATGGGATGGACAGGCGCCCCTGCGGCGAACTCCACATATGGAAGCAAACGATAAGTCGTTTGATCAGTTATTCCGGGCGCATCCCATACCGATGTGGATCTACGACCTGGAAACCCTGAGGTTCCAGGCGGTGAACACGGCTGCCGTGCTCCACTACGGGTACAGCGAAGCCGAGTTCATGGCCTTGAGCATTGTTGACCTGCGCCCGCCCGACGAGGCGGCGCGGCTGTACCAGAACCTCAAGGCCACCGCCTCCTCCACGGTGCAGAAATCAGGCCTGTGGGTGCACCGCAAAAAAGACGGCACGCTGATCCACGTCGAGGTCACGTCGCACCCGATCGAGTTCAACGGCCGCCAGTGCCGCTTCGTGCTGGCGCACGATGTGACCGAGCGCGTGCACGCCGACGAGAAGGTGGCGCGCCTGAACCGGGTCTACGCGGTCCTCAGCGGCATTAACTCCGCCATCGTGCGCATCCGCGACCGCGATGCGCTGTTCCAGGAAGCCTGCCGGCTGTCCACGGTCGAAGGCGGCTTCATGTGCGCGGCAATCGCCGTCCCGCAGCCCGGCAGCAACGAGCTTGCGGTGGTTGCCACGAGCGGGCGCATGCTGCCGCCGGTGCCGCCCGACCTGGTCGAGCTGTGTCCGGCCGAACGCGTGATGCGCGAACACCGCCAGGTGATCTGCAACGACGTCGCCGCCGACCCGGCGTTCGCCCTGCTGGCCGAGCGCATGCATGCGCGCGACGTGCGCTCGCTCGCGGCCTTCCCGCTGACCGTGGGCGACCGTGTCGAGGCCGTGCTGACCTTGTACGCCGACATCGAAGGCGTGTTCGACCCCGACGAACTGAAAGTGCTCAACGAGCTGGCCGGCGACCTCGCGTTCGCGCTGCTGTTCTTCCAGCGCGGCGAGCGCATCAGCTACCTGGCCCACCACGACGTGATGACGGGGCTGCCGAACCGGCGCCTGTTCCTCGACCGCCTGGCGCAGCTGGTGCACCTGGACGGCATGCACCAGCCGCTGGTGGTCGCGCTGATCAACCTTGACCGCTTCGCACAGCTCAACGATGCACTCGGGCGCCATGCCGGCGATGCGCTGCTGTCGCAGATCGCCCAGCGCCTCGGTGAACGCCTGCCCGAGTCGTTCAACCTGTCGCGCATCGGCGGCGACACGTTCGGGCTGACGCTGGTCGAACTGGAGCGCGGCGAAGACGCCGCCGACCTGCTGCGCGACAAGGTGTTCCGCGCGCTGGACGAACCGTTCCGGCTCGACGGGCAGACCATTCGCATCTCGTCGCGTTCCGGGCTGGCGCTGTGGCCGGGCGACGGCGCCGACGCCGACACGCTGTTCAAGCATGCCGAGGCGGCACTGAAGAACGCCCGCGCGTCCGGCGAGCGGTACCTGTTCTACGCGCCGCGCATGAACGCGGCGCTGGCCGCGCGCCTGGCGCTGGAAAACGAGCTGCAGGCGGCGCTCGAAGGGCAGCAGTTCGAACTGTACTACCAGCCGCGCGTCAACCTCGACAGCGGCGCCATCGTCAGCGCCGAGGCGCTGATCCGCTGGAACCACCCGTCGCGCGGCCTGGTGGGTCCGGTGTCGTTCATTCCGCTGGCCGAGGAAACCGGCCTGATTCGCCCGATCGGGGCCTGGGTCATCGATGCCGTCTGCGCCCAGCAGGCCGCGTGGCGCTCGCGCGGCAGCGTGATCGTGCCGGTGGCGATCAACCTGTCGGCCGTACAGAGCGCGCAGCCGGACCTGCTGGCGATCATCCGCAACGCGATCGCCAGGCACGCGATCGAAGAAGGGTGCCTGGAATTCGAACTGACCGAAACGGCGGTGATGCACAATCCGGAAGAGGCGGCGCGCAACCTGGCGGCGCTCAAAGAGCTGGGGGTGCACCTGTCGCTGGACGATTTCGGAACAGGCTATTCATCGCTGGCCCAGCTCAAGCGCTTCCCGTTCGATTTCGTCAAGATCGACCGCTCGTTCATCGCCGGCGTGGACACCAATCCGGAGGACGCGGCGATCGCGGCGGCCATTATCGCCATGGCGCACAGCCTGCACCTGCGCGTGGTGGCGGAAGGCGTGGAGACGCGCGGGCAGCTCGACGTCATGCGTTCGCTGCACTGCGATGAGATCCAGGGGTATTACTTCAGCCCACCGGTTCCGGCCGACGACTTTGAAGAGCTGCTAAGGAACGGCATCGTGCTGCCGCCATCCGAAACGGGCATGAACTACCATATCTGACGGCCGGCTTACTCCCAGGCCGAATCCGGAATCACGCCCAGGCCGCGGAATACCGGCTTGCTGAACCAGTAGCCCTGCATCAGTTCAATCCCCAGGCCTGCGAGGTAATCGCGCTCGGCGCGCGTTTCGATCCCTTCGGCCAGCACCGTGATCGACAGGTCGCGGCAGATCGCCACGATACCGCGCACGATGGCCTGGCGCGCAGGGCTGGTGTCGATGTTGCGCACCAGGTCCATGTCGATCTTGACGATATGCGGCTGGTATTCGGCCAGCAAATGCAGGCCGGCGTAACCGGCGCCGAAATCGTCGATCGCGGTGCGGAAGCCGAAGCGCTGGTATTCGCGGAAGATGTTCACCAGGTGCGCGCGGTCCTGCACGCGCTCGCCCTCGGTCACTTCGAAGATGATCTGCTGGATCGGGAAGCCGTACTCGCGCGCCGCCTCGAAGGTGCTGCGGATGCAGATGTCGGGACGGTAGACGGCATTGGGAAGGAAGTTAATCGACAAGAATTCGCGCATGCCGAGGCGGCTCGCGCCGGCCACTGCCCTGACGCGGCACAGCTGGTCGAAGCGGTAGCGGTTACCGTCGTTGACCTGGGCCAGCACGCTGGCCGCCGACTCGCCATTCGGGCCGCGCACCAGCGCCTCGTGCGCGTAGATGGTGCGCGTCTTTACATTGACGATCGGCTGGTAGGCGTAATCGAAATCGAACGTGACCGTGTTCTCGCCGCGGCACCCTGAGCACGCATGGCGTTCGGCGATTGCCAGCGCTTCGGTGGCTGGTGCGGCGTGAATTTCGATCATCGCGGGATCTTTCGGTTTCCTTAAAGAAACCCAATTTTATCAGCGACAGCGCGTCGCCGTGTCGCGTTAACGACACGCGGCGACCGAATTAGCAGGCGCTTAACGTTGTCAGGAACGCTTCATCACGAGGGTCAGGATGTCGTAGCTGGCCACCAGTTCCTCGTTCTGGTTGGTGACCTGGACGTCCCACGCGACCACACCCTGGCCGACCCCGCGTTCGTCGGTGCGGTTGCGGTCGACCTTGCGCTTGCAGGTCAGGCGCGCGCGGATGGTGTCGCCGATCGCCACCGGCGTGATGAAGCGCAGGTTGTCGAGGCCGTAGTTGGCCAGCACCGGGCCTGGCGCGGGCGACACGAACAGGCCCGCCGCCGCCGACAGCACGAAGTAGCCATGCGCGATGCGCTTGCCGAACTGCGAGTCCTTGGCCGCGATTTCGTCGAAGTGCATGTAGAAGAAGTCGCCCGAGACGCCGCCGAAGGCCACGATGTCCGCTTCGCTCACGGTGCGCCGGTGGGTCAGCAGCGAGTCGCCCATCTGCAGGTCTTCGAAGTACTTGCGGAACGGGTGCAGCTCGCTTTCGCGCACGGCCGCGCCGCGCACGTATTCGCCGGTGACGGCGGCCAGCATCGTCGGCGAGCCCTGTACCGCGGCGCGCTGCAGGAAGTGGCGCACCGCGCGGATGCCGCCCAGTTCTTCGCCGCCGCCCGCACGGCCAGGACCGCCGTGCTTCAGCTGCGGCAGCGGCGAGCCGTGGCCGGTCGAGTCGACAGCTGCTTCGCGGTCGAGGATGTGGACGCGGCCGTGCGACGCGGCGGCGATCGGCACCATGTAGGCGGCGATGGCCGGGTCCTTGGTGACCAGCGTCGACACCAGGCTGCCCTTGCCGCGGGCGGCCAGTTCGAGGGCTTCGTCGATGCCTTCGTAGGTCATCATGGTGCTGACCGGGCCGAAAGCCTCGACGTCGTGCACGGCGTCGTTGTTCATCGCGTCGCGGCACAGCAGCAGGGTCGGCGAGAAGAAGGCGCCGTTGGCGACCCCTTCACCGACCGGCTTGAAGCCGTCGCGCGCGCCGAAGATGACCTCGTTGCCGCGCGCGAGCATCTCGACGCGCTCGCTGACGTCGCGGTGCTGATCCAGCGAGGCCAGTGCGCCCATGCGCACGCCTTCCACCGACGGGTCGCCGACCACTACCTTTGCGAGGCGCTCGCGCAGGCGCTCGCCGACCGCATCGACGTGCTGCTTCGGCACGATGATGCGGCGGATCGCGGTGCACTTCTGGCCGGCCTTGCCGGTCATTTCGCGGGCGACTTCCTTGACGAACAGGTCGAATTCAGGATCGTCGGGCGTCACGTCGGGCGCGAGGATCGCGCAGTTGAGCGAATCGGCTTCGGCGGTGAACGGCACCGAGTTCATGATCAGGTTCTTGTTCACGCGCAGCTTGGCCGCAGTGTCGGCCGAGCCGGTGAAGGTGACCGCGTCGGCGCCGCTCAGACGGTCGAGCAGGTCGCCGGTGCTGCCGATCACGAGCTGGAAGCTACCTTCCGGCAGCAGTCCCGACTCGTGCATCATGCGTACGACCGCTTCGGTCAGGTAGCTGGTGGCGGTCGCCGGCTTGCCGATGCACGGCATCGCGGCCAGGAAGCTTGGCGCGAATTTCTCGAGCATGCCCCAGATCGGGAAGTTGAATGCGTTGATGTGCACCGCCAGGCCGCCGCGCGGCACCAGGATGTGGGTGCCGGCGAAGCCGCCCTTTTTACCGAGCGCCATGGCCGGGCCTTCGTGCAGCACGTTCGACGACGGCAGTTCGCGGCTGCCCATGCTGGCGTAGGCGAACAGGGTGCCGATGCCGCCTTCGACGTCGACCCAGCTGTCGGGACGGGTCGCGCCGGTCAGCTGCGACACCTTGTACAGCTCTTCCTTGCGCTCCATCAGGTACAGCGCCAGCGCTTTCAGGACGCCTGCGCGCTTCTGGAAGTCGAGCTTCATCAGCGCCGGCACGCCGGTCTTGCGCGCGTAGGTGACGGCTTCGTCGAAGTCGATCTTCTCGGCGTGGGTGTGGTAAATCAGGTTGTTGTTGACCGCGCTGTGCAGCGGGGTCGAGGCTTCAGAACCGAGCCAGCGGCCGGCGATCAGGCTTTGAAGGGTTGATACGTTTTGCATTCTTTATTCTCCAGGAATGTGCGTTACTTGCTGTCTTTTGGTGCGTGCATGTCGGGACCGAGATCGATCCGCGCGCGGTTAGGTTCAACCTCGGGCAGGGCGTCGACTTCGCGCATCGTCTGCATCGAGCGGATCGCCAGGTCGTGGTACTGCTTCGTGCCGAAGCTTTTCCACGCGACGTCCTTGTCGGTCAGTTCGCGCATCACCTTGGCGGGAGCGCCCATCACCATGCTGCGCGGCGGGATCACCATGCCGGCCTTCACAAAACTCATCGCTGCGACGATCGATTCTTCGCCCACCACCGCCTTGTCCATCACCACCGCATTCATGCCGACCATCGCGTTGCGCCTGATCCGGCAGCCGTGCAGCACGGCGCCGTGGCCGATATGGCCGTCGACCTCGACCACCGTGTCGTCGCCCGGGAAGCCGTGCATCACGCAGGTGTCCTGCAGGTTGGCGCCCTCTTCCAGGATCAGGCGGCCGAAGTCGCCGCGCATCGACGCCAGCGGGCCGATGTAGCAGCGCGGGCCAACGATCACGTCGCCGATCAGCACCGCGCTAGGGTGGACGTAGGCGCTTGGATGGACCACGGGCCGTACGCCGTTGATTTCATAAACTTTAACCATGCTGCTTCCTTTACATGCCGAGATAGGCGCTTTGCACCTGCTCGTTGGCCAACAACTCCGGACCAGGGCCCGACAAGGTAATCGAACCGGTTTCGATCACGTAGCCGACATCGGCGATCGCCAGCGCGGCGTGCGCATTCTGCTCGACCAGGAAAATGGTGATGCCCTGCGCCCGCAGTTCTTCGACGATGCGGAAGATCTCGCGGATCAGCAGCGGCGCCAGGCCCATGCTCGGCTCGTCAAGCAGCAGCAGGCGCGGACGGCCCATCAGGGCGCGCGCCATTGCCAGCATCTGCTGCTGGCCGCCGGACAGCATCCCGGCCAGCAGCTGGCGCTTTTCCTTCAACACCGGGAACAGCGCGTACATGCGTTCGAGGTCGCTGGCGAAGTCCTGCTTCGGGCGCGTGTAGGCGCCCAGGCGCAGGTTGTCCTCGACCGTCATCGGGCCGAACACCTGGCGGCCTTCCGGCACCTGGCAGATACCGGCGCGCACGCGCTTGTCGGCGCTCATGCGGCTGATATCCTGGCCGTTGAAGCGGATGCTGCCCGCGCTGGCCGGCTGCACGCCCGAGATCGCGCGCAGCAGCGTCGTCTTGCCGGCGCCGTTGGCGCCGACCAGCGCGACCAGCTGGCCTTCGCGGATCTCGATGTCGATGCCGTGCAGCGCCTTGATCGGACCGTAGTGGCTGTCCAGGCCCGACACCTGCAGGATGGGCCGTTTGGTGGTTGCGTCTTGCATCGTGATTCCTTAAGCGGCCGCGCCGAGATAGGCTGCGATGACGTCCGGATTGGCGCGCACTTCGGCAGCAGTGCCCTCGGCCAGCTTCTTGCCGTAATCGAGCACCAGGATGTGGTCGGACAGGTTCATCACCAGTTTCATGTCGTGCTCGACCAGCACCACGGTGATGCCGGACTGCGCCACCTTGCGCACCAGTTCCTCGATCTCGCCGGTTTCGGTGTGGTTCAGGCCAGCGGCCGGCTCGTCGAGCAGGATAACCTTCGGCTTGGCGGCAAGGGCGCGCGCGATCTCCAGCCGTTTCAGCGCGCCGTACGACATCTGGCCGGCATCGGCGTAGATGTACTTGCCGACGCCGCAAAAGCGCATCAGTTCCGCGGCGTCGTGGCGGCATTCCTCGTCGGCGCGGCGCACGGCCGGCAGGCGCAGCATCGAGGCGAACAGGTTCTGGTTCAGGCGCAGGTGCGAGCCGACCATGACGTTGTCCAGCGCGCTCATGTTCATGCAGACCTGTAGGTTCTGGAAGGTGCGGCTCATGCCGCGCCGCGCCAGCGCGTCGGGCGACATGCCGGCAACGTTCTCGCCATTGAACAGGATCCGGCCCGAGGTCGGCGTGTAGACCCCGGTGACGAGGTTGAACAGCGTGGTCTTGCCGGCGCCGTTAGGCCCGATCACGGAATGAATCGCGCCCTGCTTGACGCTGAAGCTGACGTCCTGCACCGCGTGCACGCCGCCGAAGCTCTTGCTGAGGTTTTCGATCGACAGCATCTTATGCCTCCCTCAGTTTGCGCGAACGCAGGCGCTGGGCGATGCTCGGCACCAGGCCCTTCGGCATGAAGATCATGGTGGCCATCAGGATGACGCCGAACACCACCACCTCCCAGCCCTCGAAGGTCTGCAGCAGCTGCGGCAGGATGGTCAGCAGCGCGGCGCCGATGATCGAGCCGAACACCGAGGCCATGCCGCCGACCACCACCATCGTGACCAGTTCGATCGAATGGAAGAAGCCGGCCATGCCGGGCGTAATGAAGCCGATGTAGTGGGCGCTGACGCTGCCTGCGATGCTGGCCACGACAGCGGACAGCACGAACACGCGCGCCTTGAACTTGGCGGTATCCACGCCGGCAACGCGCGAGGCGATCTCCGAGCCGTGGATGGCCTGCAGCGCGCGGCCGACCGGTGAATCGATCAGGTTCAGGGCGAACCACGTCATCAGCAGCAGCATCGCGGCACTGACGGCGTACCAGGCCTTCTCGCCTTCGATCGTGAGCCCGAACAGCGTGAACGGAGATACCCCGATGCCATCCGGACCGCCTGTCCACTGCGACTCGTTGTTGATCACGATCGAAATGATGATGCCGAGACCCAGCGTAGCCATCGCCAGCGTGTGGCCTTTGAGCTTCAGGATCGGACGGGCTACGACGAAAGCCAGCACGCCGGTGGCGGCTGCGCCGACCACCAGCGCCACGATCGGCGGCCAGTTCATGTGCGTGGTCAGCGCCGCCGAAGCGTACGCGCCCATGCCGTAGAAACCGGCATGGCCAAGGCTGATCTGGCCGGTGTAGCCCATCAGCAGGTTGAGCGCGATGACGACCACCGCGTTGAGCGCGATGCGGATGGCGACGTCGATGTAGAACGGATTGGTCAGCACGACCGGCAGCAGCGCCAGTATGACGGCCAGCACCAGCAATCCGGCGTAGCGTTGATTCAGCGACTTCATACACGCTCCGAGATCTTGGCGCCGAACAGGCCGCGCGGCATGAAGAACAGGATCAGCAGGATCAGCACGAACGGAACCGCATCCTTGTACGAGGACGAGATATAACCAGCCGTCATCGACTCCGCCACGCCGAGGATCAGGCCGCCGACCACCGCGCCAACGCCGCCGCCAAGCCCGCCCAGCACTGCCGCGACGAAGCCCTTCAGGCCGAGCATGATGCCCGCGTCATACGAGGTGTAGGTGATCGGCGCGACCAGGATGCCGCCCACTGCGCCCAGCAGGGCCGCGAGGCCGAACGAGAGCAGCAGCACGCGCCGCGTATCGATGCCGACCAGCTGCGCCGCGAGGCGGTTATTGGACGTGGCCAGCATCGCCTTGCCAAGCAGCGTGCGTCCGAAGAACCACGCCAGCGCGCCGACGATCAGCAGCGTCACGCCCAGCACCCACAGGCTTTGCGGAAGCAGGCTCGCGCCGAGGAAGTTGATCGGCGCGTCGCCCGAAAACGGCGCCAGCGCATGCGTGCCCTTGCCGAGCCAGATCTGGACCAGGCCGCGGATTGTCAGCGATGCGCCGATGGTAATGATGATCAGCGTGACCACCTGCGCATCGCGCGCCGGTTCGATGACGGTCTTTTCCATCACCAGGCCGACCGCAACGGTGATCAGCACCGCGACGATGATCGCCAGGGGCAGCGGCATGCCGCCGGCCGACAGCAGCGCCGCCAGCATCCCGCCGAGCATGATGAACTCGCCCTGCGCGAAGTTGATCACGCCGCTGGTGTTGTAGATGATCGTGAAGCCCAGCGCAGCTAACGCATACGCCGAGCCGACCGTCATTCCTGAATACAGGAACTGGAGGAATTGAGCGAGCATGCCAGCCTTACTTCAGCAACTGCCAGTCGCCGTTCTTGACTTCGACCATGCGGAACGCGGACAGGTCCAGGCCCATATGGTCTTTCGGCGACATGTTGAATACGCCGGTGGTGCCGACGAAGCCCCTGGTGGTTTCCAGCGCGGCGCGTACCTTCTCGCCGTCGGTGGAACCGGCGCGCTTGATCGCGTCGACCGACAGGTTCAGCGCGTCCAGCGCGTAGCCGCCGAAAGTCGATGGCTCGTCCTTGTAGCGCGCGCGGTAATCCTTGTCGTAGCTGGTGACGATCGCCTTTTGCGGATCGTTGGCTGGCAGCGCGTTGGCGATCAGCAGGGCCGGGGTCGGCATGCGCACGCCTTCGGCCGTTGCACCCGACAGCTTCAGGTATTCATTCGACGCCACGCCGTGCGACTGGTACATCGGCACGGCTTTCATGCCGAGCTGGCCGTAGTTCTTGGTGACGATGGCCGGGCCCTGGCCAAGGCCGAATACGAACAGCGCCTGCACGCCCGGTGCGTTCTTGATGCGGGTCAGCTGGGCGGTGGTGTCGGTGTCTTTCGGGCCGTAGGTTTCGTCGGCGACCAGCGTGATGCCGTACTTGCCGGCGACGGCCTGGGTCTCCTTGCGGCCGGATGCGCCGAAGCCGCTGGTTTCGGACAGCAGGCCAACCTTGGTGATGCCGCGCTTCTTCATGTCCTCGAAGACCTTCTCGGCTGCCATGCGGTCGGTGTGCGGGGTTTTGAATACCCACCGCTTGACCGGGTCGATGACGACCACGGCGCCTGCCAGGGAGATGAACGGGACTTTTGCGCGCTCGACCAGCGGAGCCATCGCCATCGTGGCGCCGGTGGTGGTGCCGCCGATGACGAAGTTGACCTTGTCCGATTCGAGCAGGCGCTTGGTGAAGCTGTTGGCCTTGGCCGCGTCGCTGCCGTCGTCATAGTGGACCAGTTCGAGCTTGCGGCCCAACACGCCGCCGGCCGCGTTGATCTTTTCAACGTACAGCTGCAGGGTCTTGAGTTCAGGGTCGCCGAGGAAGGCGGCAGGGCCGGAGACCGACAGGACCGAGCCGATCTTGATGGTCTCGGCGGCGAACGAAGTGGCAGCGGCCAGGGCGAGTGCTGCGAACAGTGCGGTTTTCTTGAACATGGTTGTCTCCATCATTGGTATCGTTGACTTGCGGTTTTTCGATGCGGTCTTAAACTCGTTCTACAATCAATGCAATCCCCTGTCCTACCCCGATGCACATCGTGCACAGCGCGTAGCGCCCGCCGGTGCGGTGCAGCTGGTTCACCGCCGCCGTCACCAGCCGCGCACCGGACGCGCCCAGCGGATGGCCGATCGCAATCGCGCCGCCGTTCGGGTTCACATGCTCGGCGTCGTCGGCCAGCCCGAGGTCGCGCGTTACCGCCAGCCCTTGCGCCGCGAATGCTTCGTTCAGCTCGATGACGTCCATCTGGCCAATCGTCAGCCCGGTCATCGCCAGCACCTTGCGGGTCGCCGGCGAAGGACCAAAGCCCATGATACGCGGCTCCAGGCCGGCCACTGCCATGCCCACGACCCGCGCACGCGGCGTCAATCCGAAACGCTCCGCGGCGCTGCCTGACGCGATCAGCAGCGCGCAGGCGCCGTCGTTGATGCCGGACGCATTGCCCGCGGTGACTGTGCCATCGGGCGACACCACGCCGCGCAGCTTGGCCAGCATCTCGATGCTGGTATCCGGGCGCGGATGCTCGTCGGTGTCGAACAAGCGCGACTCGCCTTTTTTCAGGTGCACCGTCACTGGCACGATCTCGTCCCTGAACAGTCCCGCGGCATTCGCCTTCGCCCAGCGCTGCTGGCTGCGCAGCGCGAACGCGTCCTGGTCGGCGCGGCTGACGTTGAATTCCTTCGCCACGTTTTCGGCCGTCTCGGGCATCGAGTCGATGCCGTACTTCGCCTTCATCAGCGGATTGACGAAGCGCCAGCCCATCGTGGTGTCTTCGATCTTCGCCGCACGCGCGAATGCGCTGTCGGCCTTGCCCATCACGAAGGGCGCGCGCGTCATCTGCTCCACGCCGCCGGCGATGATCAGGTTCGCTTCGCCGGCTTTGATCGCGCGCGCGGCAGTGCCGACCGCGTCGAGGCTCGATCCGCACAGGCGGTTGATGGTGCTGCCAGGGACGTGAGGCGGCAGCCCGGCCAGCAGGCCCGCCATGCGCGCCACGTTGCGGTTATCTTCGCCGGCCTGGTTGGCGCAGCCGTACAGCAGGTCGTCGACCATCGTCCAGTCCACGCCGGGATTGCGGGCGATGAGCGCGGCGATGGGCAGCGCGGCCAGGTCGTCGGCGCGCACGCCGGCGAGCGAACCGCCATAACGGCCAAACGGGGTGCGGATGGCGTCGCAGATGAATGCGTCAGTTGCTGTAGTCAAGTGAATGCTCCTGTAATCAGTTCTTTGGGCGCTTGTCGATCACGCGGCGTGCCTTGCCTGTCATCGTGCGTTCGATGCCTTCGGGTTGCGCCAGCGTCACGCGGGTGGACACGCCCACAAATGTCTTGATGCGGTGTTCGAGGTCGCGGCACAGCGCCGTCACGGCGTCGGCGGACATCGATGCGTCGCGCATTTCGGCCAGCACGTCGAGCTTGTCGAGGTGGCCGTCGCGCGACACCTGCAGCTGGTAGTGCGGCGCCAGCGCCGGCATCTTCAGGATCAGTTCTTCGATCTGGCTCGGGAACACGTTCACGCCGCGGATGATCAGCATGTCGTCGGAACGTCCGTTGATCTTGCCCATGCGGCGCATCGCGCGCGAGGTCGGCGGCAGCAGGCGCGTGAGGTCGCGCGTGCGGTAGCGGATGATCGGCAGCGCTTCCTTGGTCAGCGAGGTGAATACCAGCTCGCCTTCCGAACCGTCCGGCAGCACTTCGCCGGTTTCGGGGTCGATGATCTCCGGGTAGAAGTGGTCTTCCCAGATCACCGGGCCGTCCTTGCTCTCGATGCATTCGCTTGCGACGCCCGGCCCCATCACCTCGGACAGGCCATAGATGTCGACCGCGTCGATGCCGGCACGGCGCTCGATCTCCGTGCGCATCGCATCGGTCCATGGTTCTGCGCCGAAAATGCCGACCTTCAGCGAGCACTGGGCCGGGTCCATGCCCTGGCGCTCGAATTCCTCGACGATGTTGAGCATGTACGAGGGCGTGACCATGATGATGTCGGGCTTGAAGTCGCAGATCAACTGGACCTGCTTTTCGGTCTGGCCGCCCGACATCGGGATGACCGTGCAGCCAAGCCGCTCGGCCCCGTAGTGGGCCCCGAGGCCGCCGGTGAACAGGCCGTAGCCGTACGAGATGTGGCAGATGTCGCCGCGCCGGCCGCCGGCAGCGCGGATCGAACGCGCGACAACGTCGGCCCAGGTGTTGATGTCGTTCTGCGTGTAGCCGACCACCGTGGCTTTACCGGTGGTGCCGGACGACGCGTGGATGCGCACGACCTGGTCGCGCGGCACGGCGAACAGCCCGAACGGATAGTTGTCGCGCAGCGTCTTCTTTTCGGTGAACGGGAATTTGGCGATGTCGGCCAGCGTCCGCAGGTCTTCCGGATGGACACCGGCGGCGTCGAATGCGGCCCGGTAGTGCGGCACGTTGTCGTACGCGTGCTTCAGCGTCCACTTCATGCGTTCGAGCTGCAGCGCCTGCAGTTCATCGCGGCTGGCTCGTTCGATCGGTTCCAGGTCGCCCTGGGCGGGAATGCGTTGGACCATCTTCAACTCCTCCAGTTAACTTATGCGGCAACCTCGGCAACCATGCCGCCGATGCGGTGCGACTTGCCACGGAAAAGCGCGATCAGGCGCCCGTCCTGGTTGCTGACCTTGACGTCATAGACCCCGGTCTTGCCAGTCAGCGCCTGTTCGACTGCTTCGGCCACCAGCATCTCGCCTTCGCGGCCCGGTGCGACGTAGTCGATCGTGCATGCGGCGCCGACGGTGACGTGGTTGTGCGAATTGCAGGCGAACGCGAACGCGCTGTCGGCCAGCATGAAGATATAGCCGCCGTGGCAGGTGCGGTGCCCGTTCAGCATGTCCTCGCGCACCGGCATCGTCATCAAGGCGTAGCCGGGCCGGATCTCGCTCAGCTTCATGCCGAGCGCCCGGCTGGTCGCGTCGCGGCCCCACATGGCCTTGCCGGCCAGTTCGGCCAGCGCCTGCGCGTCGTGCTGTATGTCCTTATGCATGGAACTTCCCTGCTGCTGCGACCTTGCGGCGCAAAAGCGGCGAGACGCGGTAGCGGTCTTCGCCGTAAGTGGATGAAAGGTTCGACAGCACCGCCGCCACATGGGCCAGGCCGACCGACTCTGCCCATGCGAGCGGGCCGCGCGGGTAATTGACGCCCTTTTGCATCGCGATGTCGACTGCCTGGGCGCTGCACACGCCCTGGTTGACCGCGTCGGCGGCCTCGTTCGCCAGCATCGCCACGGTGCGCATCACGGCCATGCCCGGCACGTCGTCGAGGCGCGTGACGGCAAAGCCGGCGGCCTGGAACAGGCCGACGACCGAGTTGTACGCGGCGTCGCTGCACTGGTCCGCGCGTGCCAGCGCGATGCGTTTGGCAGTGCCGTAATCGAGCACCAGGTCGTACAGCACCGTGTCCGGATGCTTGTTTGCCGCTGCGCGTTCGGTGGCGCTGCGGCCATCGGTCAGGAACAGCGCTGCGCCGTTGCAGTGGAAGGCCGGCGCTTCGTTTTCGCCGGAGTGCGGCAGCGCCTTGCGGTGCGCGACGTTGAAGCCGGCGCCGCGCAAGCGCAGCTCCAGCGGCGCGGTCACGGCACCGGTGACGCCTGGCTCCATGCTCAGGCCAATCGCCTCCGGACGCTCCTGCGGCGCTTCTGTATGCGGTTCGTCCTTTGCGGCGCCCTGGGTGTAGTCGTAGAAGCCGCGGCCCGATTTGCGGCCGAAATAGCCGGCATTGACCATCTCCTGCTGCAGCACCGACGGCGTAAAGCGCGGATCGTTGAAGTAGGCGTGGAACACGGACTGGGTGACCGAGAAGTTGACGTCGTGCCCGATCAGGTCCATCAGTTCGAATGGCCCCATGCGGAAGCCGCCCGCTTCGCGCATGACCGCGTCGAGGGTGGCGGCATCGGCTGCCTGCTCGTTCAGGAGGCGCAGCGCTTCGGCGTAGAACGGACGCGCGACGCGGTTGACGATGAAGCCCGGCGTGGACTTCGCGTGCACCGGGTTCTTGCCCCAAGCGGCGGCGGTTGCATGCACGGTGTCGGCGACTGCGCGGCTGGTAGCCAGGCCGCTGATCACTTCGACCAACGCCATCAGGGGCACCGGATTGAAGAAGTGCATGCCGACCAGGCGCTGCGGCAGGCGCAGTCGCGCGGCAATTGCGGTGACGGAAATCGACGAAGTGTTGGTGGCCAGGATGCAGTCGTCGTGAACGATGCCTTCGAGGTCCGCGAACAGCGTGCGCTTGACGTCCAGGCTCTCGACAATCGCTTCGATGACGATCGCGGCGTCCTTGAGTTCAGCCAGGCTCGATGCGCCGTTCAGGCGGTCGCTCGCGGCCTGCACTTCTTCCTCGGTCATCTTGCCTTTTTCGGCCAGCTTGCCGTACATGTTGCAGATGCCCGTGATCGATGCCTTCACCGCCTCCGGCCGCGCATCGAACAGCACGACCTTGTAGCCGGCTGCTGCCGCCACCTGCGCAATGCCGGTGCCCATGGCTCCGCTGCCTACCACCGCAACGACGCTGCCCTTGTCGAGAGCCTGTGCCATCCTCATTCTCCCTTGAAGTGCGCCGGGCGCTTGTCGATAAAGGCGGCGACGCCTTCGCGGTAGTCATGGCTGTAACCGAGTTCCCGCATCATCTCGCCTTCAAGCTTGAGCTGCTCGGGAAGGGTGTTGTGCCAGCTGGCCTGCAGCGCTTTCTTGGTGAACGCCAAGCCCTTGGTCGGCGCGACGGCGAAGTGTTCGGCCATCTTCATGGCGTCGTCGAACAGCGCCTCGTCAGGGACGCACTTCCAGATCAGGCCCCACTGCTCGGCCGTCTCGGCGCTGAGCTTCTCGCCCAGCATGGCAAGGCCGGTGGCGCGTGCGTGGCCGATCAGGCGCGGCAAATGCCATGTGCCGCCGCTGTCCGGGATCAGGCCAAGGCGGCAGAAGGCTTCAACGAAGCTGGCCGATTTTGCGGCCAGCACGATGTCGCAGGCCAGTGCGATGTTCGCACCAGCGCCAGCGGCCACGCCGTTGACGGCGCAGATCACCGGCATCGGCAAAGTGCGCAGCGTGTGGATCAGCGGCGCGTAGAATTTTTCGACGGAGTCGCCCAGGTCGACACCCTTGGCGCCAGGTTCGACCGCGCGGTCGCCCAGGTCCTGGCCGGCGCAGAAGCCGCGCCCGGCGCCGGTCAGCACCAGCACGCGCACGCTGGCATCGGCCTGCACTGCGTCGAGCGCGGAGCGTACTTCGAGGTGCATCGCCTGCGTGAAGCTATTGAGTTTATCGGGCCGGTTCAGCGTCAGCAGCGCGATGCCGTCCTTGATCTGGAACTTGATGTTTTCGTAGTTCATGCGGTCTCCGTGTTTTTATTTATTCGGCCTGGTCGAAGTCGATCACGACCTTGTCCGTCACCGGGAAGCTCTGGCAGCTCAGGACGAAGCCACGTGCGACTTCATAGTCTTCAAGCGCGTAGTTGACGTCCATGTCGACCTTGCCGTCGAGTAGCTTGCAGCGGCAGGTCGAGCACACGCCACCCTTGCACGAGTAGCGCATGTCGATGCCGTGACGCAGGCCGGCGTCGAGGATCGATTCCTTGTCCTTCTCCATCGAGAAGGTGGTGTGGCTGCCGTCCAGGATGACCGTGACTTCAGTGTCGTGCGAGACGGTCGGATCGAAATGGCGCGGCTTGTGTTCGTGCTTGGGAATGCTGGCGGCGAACAGCTCGACCTTGATGTTCGACTTCGGCATGCCCGCTTCCTGCAGCGCGGCCGATACGCCCAGCATCATGTCCTCCGGCCCGCAGATGAAGGCGACGTCGATGTCCTCGACACGGATCCAGTGGCGCATGAACTGCTCGCACTTCTCCTTCGTGATGCGGCCGTTGAACAGTTCGATGTCCTGCTGCTCGCGGCTCATCACGTACGCCAGGTTCAGGCGCTCCATGTAGACATCTTTCAGGTCCGTCAGTTCATCCTTGAAGATCACGGTCGATGAGGCGCGGTTGCCGTAGAACAGCGTGAAGTGGCTGTTCGGCTCCGCCTGCAGGGTGGTCTTGATGATCGACAGGATCGGCGTGATGCCGCTGCCTGCCGCGAACGCGGCGTAGTGGCGTTTGTTCTCCGGCGCCAGCGGCACGTTGAAATGGCCCATCGGCGGCATTACCTCCAGCGTGTCGCCTGGCTTGAGGTTTTCGTTGGCCCAGGTCGAGAACAGGCCGCCGGGCGTGCGCTTGATCGCCACGCGCAGCACGTTGTCCTGCACGGCGGAGCAGATCGAATACGAGCGGCGCACGTCCTCGTCCCCGATCAGGGCGCGCAGAGTCAGGTGCTGGCCCTGCTGGTACTTGAAGCTGTCGGCCAGTTCGGGCGGTACGTCGAAGGTGACAGCGATGGTGTCGCGCGTTTCGTTACGCACGCCAGCGACGTGCAGTGGATAGAATTTGCTCATTGGTCGGCCTTAATGGCACTTAAAATAATCGAAGGGTTCGCGGCAGTCGAGGCACTTGTAGAGCGCCTTGCATGGCGTCGAACCGAACTGGCTGGTGAGCTGGGTATGGGTCGAGCCGCAGTTGGGGCACGTGACCACCAGCTCGGGCATTGGGCGCCGCTTTACGCCCGAAGTCAGGCCGCTGATGTCGATCACCTGCTGCGCCGGCGGCGCGATGCCGTAGCCTTTCAGCGCGGCCTTGCCGGCCTCGCTCATCCAGTCGGTGGTCCACGCGGGCGAGAGCTGGTTGACCAGCCTGACCTTCCCGACGCCATGCTGGTGCAGCGCTTCCGTGACCGATTCGGCGATCACCTGCATCGCGGGGCAGCCGGAATAAGTCGGCGTGATGGTAACGACGCATTCGTCGCCCTGCCATTCGACGTTGCGGACGATGCCGAGGTCCACCACCGAGATCACCGGGATCTCGGGATCAGGGACCTCGCCGAGCCAGGCCCAGACCTGCCCGGTGCTGGCCAGCGCTGCGTTCATTACCATTCCGCTCCGGGATAGGCGCGCTGCAGGAACTGCATCTCTGCCAGGGTGTAGCCCAGGTGTTCGCTGTGCTTGCCCACTTTTCCGCCCTGCTGCATCCAGGCGTCGGCAGGTGGCATCACCAGCGTGGCTTCGGCGAGGATCTCGCTGACGTGTTCGAGGAAGGACGCGCGCAGGCCATCGGCGGCTGGCGCCACGCCCTGTGCGACCATCTGGTTGTCGATGTCGTCGTAGATGAACATCTCGCCCGAGTACGGCCACAGCGCGTCCAGCGCGGACTGCATGCGCTGGTGGCTGTCAAGCGTGCCGTCGCCGAGGCGGACCACCAGGTCGCCGCTGCGGCGCAGGTGATACGTCACTTCCTTGAGCGACTTCTCGGCGATTTCGGCAATGCGCGGGTCAGTCGATTTGGTCAGCCCCTGCATCAGGAAGTAGTGCCAGCTGTCGAACAGGAACTGGCGCATCAGCGTGAAGCCGTAGTCGCCATTGGGCTGCTCGACGATCAGGCAGCAGCGCATCTGGTGGGCGTCGCGCAGGAAGGCCAGGTGGTCTTCGGTGCGGCCCAGGCCTTCGAGTTCGGCCGCATAGGTCAGCCACATGCGCGTCTGGCCAAGCAGGTCGAGCGAGACGTTGGCCAGGGCCATGTCCTCTTCCAGCGCCGGGCCTTTACCGCACAGCTTGCACAGCTGCTGCGACAGGATCAGCGCATTGTCGCCCTGGCGCAGCAGGTAGTCGAGTTTGGCGTCCATTGACGTGCTCACAGGTTCTTGACTTCTTCCGGCATCGGGAAGAAGGTCGGGTGGCGGTAGACTTTGCTGTTGGACGGCTCGAACAGCGCCGTCTTGTCGCCAGGGCTGCTGGCGACGATGTCGGTGGCGCGCACGACCCAGATCGACACGCCTTCGTTGCGGCGCGTGTAGACGTCGCGCGCGTTATTGACCGCCATCTCGGCGTCCGGTGCGTGCAGGCTGCCCACATGCTTGTGCGCGAGTCCGTGCTGGCTGCGGATGAAGACTTCCCACAGTGGCCATTCTTTGCTCATTCGGTGCTCCAGTTTTAATGTGTGAGCCGCTTACGCCGCGGCGCGTGCTGCTGCTTTTTTATCGGCGTGCGCGACCAGCGCGTCGCGGAACCATTCACCGTCGTCCCACGCTTTGACGCGGGTCGCGAGGCGCTCCTTGTTGCACGGGCCGTTCCCTTTCAGGACGTTGTGGAACTCGCTCCAGTCGATCTCGCCGAATTCGTAATGGCCGGTTTCGGCGTTGAACTTGAGGTCGGGGTCAGGCACGGTCAGGCCCAGGTACTCGGCCTGCGGCACGGTCTGGTCGACCATGCGCTGGCGCAGCTCGTCGTTGGAGAACAGCTTGATGCGCCACTTGCTCGACTGCGCGCTGTTGACCGACTCGGCGTCCGACGGGCCGAACATCATCAGCGAAGGCCACCACCAGCGGTTCAGCGCGTCCTGCGCCATCGCCTTCTGTTCCGGCGTGCCTTTGGCAAGGCTCATCATGATGTCGTAGCCCTGGCGCGCGTGGAACGACTCTTCCTTGCAGACCCGGATCATCGCGCGCGAGTACGGACCGTACGAGCAGCGGCACAGCGGGATCTGGTTGATGATGGCCGAACCGTCGACCAGCCAGCCGATCGCGCCCATGTCGGCCCACGACAGGGTCGGGTAATTGAAGATGCTGGAATACTTGGCTTTGCCCGAGTGAAGCGCTTCGAGCAGCTCGTCGCGCGAGACGCCCAGCGTTTCGGCGGCGCTGTACAGGTACAGGCCGTGGCCCGCTTCGTCCTGGATCTTGGCCAGCAGGATCGACTTGCGCTTGAGGGTCGGCGCGCGCGTGACCCAGTTACCTTCCGGCAGCTGGCCGACGATTTCCGAGTGCGCGTGCTGCGAAATCTGGCGGATCAGGGTCTTGCGATAAGCGTCCGGCATCCAATCCTTGGCTTCGATCTTGATGCCTTCGTCGATGCGCTGCTGGAAGGCGAGTTCTTCCGCGCCCATGTCCGCTTCCGTCTGGACCTTCTTGAGGCCTGTTTCTACCATCTGTGCATACATGGTGGTTCTCCATCACGTGATCTGTGGATCGATAATACGATACATAAAATGGGATGTACACAGGTTTTTTGTGTCACATTTAGAATTCGTATCCCTTCGCGGAATCCAATAGTTAAAAATTAATCGTGCGCCCATTACGCTCCGAAGTAAACTCCGCGAATCCTTGACAAACAGGCACCTGCGCCAGACCATGCCCGTATGAAACAATTGACCAGTACAGAATGGATCAGCCACTTCCTCGCCAGCGACCCGCCGCGGTCGAAGTCGCTGGTGATGACGATATTCGGCGACAGCATCGTGCCGCACGGCGGCGCCATCTGGCTGGGCAGCCTGATCGATTTGCTGGCGCCGTTCGGCATCAACGACCGCGCGCTGCGCACCAGCGTGTTCCGCCTCGCGCAGGAAGGCTGGCTGGTCGCCAACCGCGACGGCCGCCGCAGTTCGTACGCGATCCTGCCCGAGGCGCTGCCGCGTTTCGAGCGCGCCTACCGCCGCATCTATGATGTGCCGGCGGTGAACTGGGACGGCAGGTGGACGCTGCTGATGGCCGGGCCTGGAGGGCTGGACGCCCCGGGCCGCGCCTCACTGCGCAAGCAGCTGCTGTGGGAAGGCTATGCCA